>JAUYIV010000006.1 GCA_030688105.1 Actinomycetota bacterium
TCGAGAAGGTCATCGCCGTGGCTCCAGAAGACGCTCGATGTACTTCGCCAGGACGTCGACCTCGACGTTCACCCGGTCGCCGACCGCCAGTGCCCCGAACGTCGTCGCCTGGAGGGTGTGAGGGATGAGGACCACCTCGAAGCCATGGTCGTCCAGGCCAGAAACCGTCAGGCTCACCCCATCCAGCGCGACCGATCCCTTCTCGATGACATACCGGAGGTGCTGGGGAGCGAGGTCGAGCCACATCCGCGTGGACTCCCCTTCCCCTTCGAGCGACCTCACGATGGCCACGGAGTCGACGTGGCCCTGGACCACGTGACCGTCGAAGCGGCCTGATGCCACCAGCGGCCGCTCCAGGTTCACGGCATCACCGGCGCCCAGTTCCCCCAGGGTGCTTCGCTCCAGCGTCTCCGGCACCGCCTCCACGTCGAAGTGGCCGGGCCCCAGGGCGACCACCGTGAGGCAGACTCCAGCGACCGCGACGGAGTTCCCCACGGCGAGGGCGTCGAGGGTGTCGGATGCCTGGATCGAGAGCCGGCGGCCGCTTCCGGTGTCGGAGGTCGATCTCACGGCCCCGACCTCTCCGATGATCCCGGTGAACATCATCGGACCTCGGCATCCACGCGCAGGTCCGGGCCGAGGCGAACGACGCCCGTTATCTCGACGGGTCGCAACCCATCGATCCCCGCGAAGACCCCGTCGATCATGGGCCGGCCGACCCCCATCGCCAGCGAACCCGCCAGGTAGAGGACGATCCGGCTCACCATCCCGCTGCGGAGCATCGATCCCACCAGCCGCGGACCTCCCTCGCAGAGGAGATCCACGATCTCCCGCTTGCCGAGATCGGCGATCATCGACGAGACAGCGACGCCTTCGGGGCCCGGGAGCACCACCACCTCGCCGGGGAGGTCGAGCGGGACCGGCGAGTACACGATCGGCTCGCGGCCGAATACCAATGCGCCGGGGGGAATCGGGTTGTGACCCGCCACGACGACAGGGCGCGGCTGGACGCCGGCATAGCCCTCCAACCGGACGGTGAGCCGCGGGTCGTCGGAGATCAACGTGCCGGCACCCACCATGACGGCGTCGGAGGAGGCGCGCAACCGGTGGGCGTCCTCCCGTGCCTCGGGGCCGGTGATCCACCTCGAAGTCCCGTCGGCGGCAGCGGACTGCCCGTCGAGGGTGGCGGCCATCTTGACCGTCACCAGAGGGCGGCCGGTCCTGCGATGGTGGAAGTAGCCCGGATCCAGCCCGTATGCCTCCTCGGCGGCGATCCCGGTCTCCACCGCAACACCCGCCTCGCGGAGCCGTCGCAGCCCACCTCCGGCGACGCGCTGGTCGGGATCGCCGACCCCGACCACCACGCGAGCGACTCCCGACTCGATGACGGCCTGAGTGCAAGGCGGAGTCCGGCCCTCGTGCGAGCAGGGCTCGAGCGTCACGACCAGCGTCCCGCCGCGAGCTCGGTCCCCGGCGACGGACAGCGCGATGACCTCTGCATGTGGCGACCCCGGGCCAAGGTGTGCCCCCCGTCCGACGACGGCGCCGTCCGGGTCGAGCACGATGGCGCCGACCTTCGGGTTGGGGTGGGGATGCTCCTCGGCGGCCAGCCGGATCGCCTCGAGCATGTGGTCTCGCAACGCTCGTCTCCCGTCCGGGGCACGCGGGCGCGAGCGCGCGACACGTACCCCTCTTCTCTCATCCGGACTATGACCGTCGGCGCCGGGATTCCACCGGCTCGGCCCTCGCCGTAGCGAGGGTTCGCGGGCTCTCACCGCCGGTAGGGACTTTCACCCTGCCCCGAAGAGGGGGCGCGACAAGAAGTGTAGAGGAGCCTCGAACGGGTTCAGCCAGGGGCCTCTCGGGGGTTGTTCGTTACCCGATGCCCGTTAGAACAATCTGCCCGCTGCCCGCTGCCCGCTGCCCGCTGCCGGCCAGAGAAGAACGCGCGCGAGAGGGAACGGGCAACGGGCGACGTCTCCTACTTGGTTCTTCGGTCGATCCTGAAGCTCGATCCCGACTCCGACTTGGCGTGCTCCTTCATCTCGGCAGCGATCGCCGAAGCCTCCCACTCGCTCGAGAAGGTTCGGCGGATGTTGGTCGCCACCCCCAACGAGATCGCGACGATGGGGAAGGCGTGCCTCTCCCCCCTCCGATCGATGACCTCGACGTAACCCCGCAGGGCGTCGTGATCGTCGTAGAAGTCGAGGATGCCGTCGTCGAAGCGCTCCACAACGACCTTGCAGAACTGTTCGGCCGAGTTCGGGTCCATCACCATGATGAAGTCGTCGCCTCCAACGTGGCCGATGAAGCAGGTCGGATCCCCCGCCTCGACTGCCGCCTCCACCAGCGTGTTGGCGCTGAACTTGATCACGTTGTCGCCCCGCATGAATCCGTAGTGATCGTTGAACGCCTTGAAGTTGTCCAGATCGGCGTGGACCACGGCCACCGGGGCGCCCCCGATCACCCTGCGCTCGAGCTCCTCGGCGATCCGGAAGTTCCCGGGCAGCCCGGTGAGTGGAGACAGGTCGCGCATGGCCTTGGAGCGGCGCAAGACCGAACCGACCCGGGCCCGCAGCTCGTCGATGTCGAAAGGCTTTGTGATGTAGTCGTCGGCGCCGTCGTCCAGGCCCCGTACGAGATCTCTCACGTTGGCTTTTCCCGTGAGGAGGACCACCGCGGCGTTGGCCGAGGTCGGGCTGGTCTTGAGGCGATGGAGGATCTCGAACCCGTCGATCCCGGGCATCATCAGATCGAGCAGCACCAGGTCGGGGGGCTCGCTGAGGGCGAACTCGATCCCCGTCCGCGCGTCGAGCGCGCTGCGAACGTCATATCCGTCCAGCACCAGGCTCGCCTCGACGAACCTGACGATATCCGGATCGTCGTCGATGATCAGGATCCGTTCGCTCATTCCATCCCGTCTACGGCAGTGCGCAGGCGTTCGACTGCGGCGACGGGGTCCGGTGCCCGGAAGATCGCCGTTCCGGCCACGAAAACGTCAGCACCGGCATCCCGCGCCCGCCTCGCTGTCTCAGGGGTGATTCCCCCGTCGATTTCGATATCGGTATTTAGACCGGCGGAATCAATGAACTTCCTGGCTGTCTCCATTTTGGGGAGGACCTCGGGGATGAATGCTTGGCCGCCGAACCCGGGTTGGACCGCCATCAGCAGGAGTAGATCGCAGAGCTCGACGAAGGGGGCCACCGCCTCGAAAGGAGTTCCCGGATCGATCACCAGGCCGAAGTCCAGGCCGAGCTCTCTGGCCTTCTCGGCGGCCCTGGTCGGGTCCGGATGCACCTCGATGTGGATGGTGACCAGGTTGGCCCCCGCCCCGGCCAGGGGCTCGAACAACGAGATCGGGTTGGTGACCATCAAATGGCAGTCGAAGTAGAGGTCGGTCACGGCCCGCAGGGACTCGATCACCGGCATCCCGAAGCTGAGGTTGGGGACGAAGTGCCCGTCCATCACGTCGAGATGGAGGAGGTCGACGTGCGGCTCCACCCGACCGACCTCCTCGGCGAGCCGGGCGAAGTCGGCGGCGAGCAGGGAGGGAGCGATGCGTGCAGGCACGGGCGGAGGTTAATGGGTGCGCGCTGGTGTCTCCCTTCTGATATCTGAGATCGGAGTTCATGGCTCTTCGGCTGACGCCTCATCGCGGTGTCGCCTGGGTCCCTGACCCCCTCCGGCCCTTCGGGCCTCCTCCCCCGCTCCGCGGGGGAGGAGGGCGACCGGATCTGCGGCCTATTCGGCGCATCTCCTGACATCTGAAATCTCAAGAAGCGAACCCAGCCGGTTTTCTTCGCCTCCCGTTCATCCACGCCAAGGCATCCATCTCCGGCTTTCCCTCGGGCTGCACCCGCAGCAACTCGACGGCGCCGTCGGCGCAGCCGAGCAGCACCCGATCGTCGGCTACGACCGCAACGCCCGGGGGGACCTCGGCGGAAGCGGGTCCAACCCGCCATACCTTGAATCGCCGGCCATCTACGATCGCCCAGGCGCCTGGTTTCGGATTGAACGCCCTCACCGCCCGGTCGACTGCGTCGACGCGATGACGGGCCGGGTCGAGGAACGCCTCCGCGACTCCTACCTTGGCGGCCGCGGTCGCCCGTGAGTCGTCTTGAGGCACCGGGGTGAGCGTCCCATCGACCACACCGGGGATCGTGATGGCCACCAGGCCTCCTCCAAGGACAGCAAGCCGCGCGGTGAGTTCGCCAGCCGTCTCGCCGGGTCGCACCGCGGTGGACTCCGCTGCATAGACGGGCCCGGTGTCGAGACCCTCATCCATCTGGATCAGGGTCACGCCGGCGGCATGGTCGCCGGCGAGGATCGTGCGAACCACTGGGCTCGCTCCCCTCCAACGCGGGAGCAGCGAGTAATGCAGGTTGACGAACCCGGCAATGGGCGCCGCCAGCAGGTCGACGGGGATCAGCAGCCCGTATGCAGCCACGATGGCGACGTCCAAGCCCCGGATCGACTCGAGGACATCCAAGGGATGCCGCGGCTGCAGCACGGGGAGCCCCTTGGACTCCGCGGCGACCTTCACCGGCGGTGCCACCGGTTCGCCCGACCTGCCCTGCGGAGCGTCCGGCCGGGTGACCACGATCTCGACAGTCGCCGTCTGAAGCGTCCCGAAGAGCACCGGGACCGCCTCCGCGGGCGTGCCGAAGAAGGCGGCACGGATCACGCCGACCTCATCGACTCCTCGCGCAACTCCCGAAGCGCTTGCTTCCGGGTGCGTCGGCCGAGGCGGGAGAGGAGCAGGGTCCCCTGGATGTGGTCGAACTCGTGCTGCAGAACCCTGCCCAGGAGCTGGTCTCCCTCGTATCTCACCTGGCCGCCGAAGACGTCGACGCCCGAGACGGCGGAGAACGCCGGCCGGGCAATCGGCCAATAGCGCTCCGGAACCGAAAGGCACCCCTCCTCGTAGGTCCACGAGCCCGAGGTCTCCTCGAGAACCGGGTTGACGACGTGATGCGGTCCCTCCCCGATGTCGAACACGAAGACGGACGATGCCACGCCGATTTGATTGGCGGTGAGACCGACGCCCGGCGCGGCATACATGGTCTCCAACATGTCGGCGACGAGACGGCGCAGCTCCTCATCGAACTCGATCACAGGCGAGGCGCGCATCCGCAGCACCGGGTCGGGGAAGGTCCTGATGGGGAAGATCGCCATGGGTGCGGCGAGGTTACACGGGACGGTTTCGCGGCCGCCGCGGTGACCGCGGGCCGCACTCCCGTCCGCCCACCGCCCGGCGCCGGCGGACCCGGGGAGCAATCAGCTCAGAGCTCGATGGGATCCGCGTCCACCCGCACCCGCGCCCCGCCCTCCCGCCAACGGCTCACCACACCGCGCAATACGGTGCGGGCCGCGGCCAGGTCCCTCCCCTGGAGGAGCCAACGCGCCCCGGCGCCCGCCGGGGCGGGGCCGTGAACCGCGGCCCGGCTACCGATCGACTCCACCAGCTCGGAGTCGACCCCCGCCGGAAGCCCCGCGGCTTCCACCGCAACGACCTCTCCGCCCGGGGGAAACCCCATCGAGGCCCGATGTTCGGCATCGAGTCTGATGAAGCCGACGGGATCTGCGCGGCGCAATGCCTCCACGACCGCGTGCCCGGGCTGTGCCGTCTGTACCAGCGCCCGGCGACCACGCCCGGTTCCGGCGGCCGCGACCGCACGAGCCAGGAGCCTCAGGGCGTCTTCACCGGCGCGATAGGTCGGAGCCAGAATCGGTCCGTCGGCGTCAACGATGATCGTCAGGTCGACTGACAGGCCCGGCAGATCCCGCTCCGTCCCGACCACGACCGGACGGCCGGTGCCGACCTCGCCGACGTTCTCGTGCCCGACGATGCGTCCCGCCTCCGCGATCACCCGGGGAGCGCCGGACCCGAGCGCCTCGAATCGTCGGCCCCCGCACTCCTCACAGGCGCCCACACTCCTGCCGCAGCGTGCGCACTGCTCTCCGCCGCCCGGAGCGGCGCCGCAATGCACGCATCTCCGGAGCGCCCGGCACCGGACGCAGCGTTGCGCCGCCACGCGTCGGTCCGTGAACAGCAGCACCCGCCGCTTCTCCGATACCGCCGAGCGCAACGCCGCAGCCGAGATGGGCGAGAGCAGCGATGTGCCCGGCGGATCCTGGCGCCGGTCCACCACCTCGACGAGCCCCCAAGGCCGCCGGACCATGGGGACGATGGTGGTGACGCGGGTCACCGCCTCCGCGGTCGGCACCAGGCCGCACATGACCACCGAGAAACGCTCGACGGCGCTGCGGCGCAGGACGGCGTCACGGACATGGACCGTCGGCGTGGCCTTGTCCTTCATCCCGCGTCGGCCTTCCCCGACGAGCACCGCCACGCCGGGGGCAGCCCAGGGCCACAGCCCGACCTCCCGAGTGCCCACCAGCACGGTTCCAGGCCGCGTCGCCGCCGCTTCCCAGGCGAAGGTCGTCTCGCCCGCCGCGAGGCGTGAAGAGGCGAGGACCACCCGGTCCGCCATCGACGCTCGGAGCCCCGAAGCCAGCTCCTCGGCCTCGCCGAATGTCGAGGTGATGACCACCACGGTCCTCTCGGCCTGGGCCACCCGAGCCGCCATCCGCGCCACCGGATCGATCCACGGGCCGGGTCCCACCCAGAATGTGGGCGCCGAGCGCCCGCCGGCCGCGGCGCGGTCGGCGACCTCCGGCGACGGCGGGTCGGGGATCGCGGCTATCTCCCTGTACTCGGGCGCCGGGCGACGCCGCGGTAGGTTCGGTGGGGTCGACTTGGCGAGCAGGGTCGACAAGGGCGCCACGTACCTCGCCGCCGCCCACCGCAGCACATCGAGGAGAGGCCTGTCGAACACCGGCAGGTCCCCGGACACGCCGAGGATGTCTCTCAGCCCTGGTCGCTCCCGCTCACCCTGCGAAACCACCCAGCCGCGCACCCGGCGCCCTCCGAGCGGGACCCGGACGATCGAGCCCACTCCGACCTCCACCCCATCGGGAACCCGGTACGCAAATCCGTCGTCCACGGAGAAGGAGGGGACGTCCGGGACGACGCGCACGACCCTCGTGGTCATGTCCCGTCGGGCGAGCTCGGGCCCCGGAAGGGCGTGCGCCGCCAGGTGGGTGGTGCCCACGCGCCGGCACCATTCCGAGGTCGCTGGAAGTCTGACCGCGCACCCACTGGATGCGCGGTCACGCTGCCGGGTGCCGCAAACCGGCGGCGCGATCCCTCACGAGCGGTCTTGCCGGCGCCGGCGGGGTCGTGCACCCGGTTGGGGCATCGCGGCTCGGAGCTCGATGATCCGGTCCCACAGTGCGGCCGCCACGGCGCGCTTTGGCATCAAGGGCCACTCCTCGGACGACCCGTCAGCGGTGAACACCGTGACGGCGTTCGTGTCGACACCAAAGCCTGAACCGGGCGCGGTGATGTCGTTGGCGAACAGCAGATCGGCACCCTTCGACTTGGCCTTGATGGCCGCCTCTGCTGCCGGGCCGGCCTCGGCGGCGAAGCCGACGCGACACGGCCGCCGCTCGAGCTCGGCGACGCCGGACAGGATGTCCGGAGTGGGCTCCAGCTCGAGCTCTGGGAGCCCTTCGGCGCGGCGCAGCTTCGCAGCGGAAGGATTCTTGGGACGGAAGTCGGCGACGGCCGCGGTCAACACGGCGACATCGGCGCCTGGGGCCCGCTCCCAAACGGCCGCGGCCATCTCCGCGGCGCTCTCGACCTGCACGACCTCGATGCCGGCGTGATCGGGCGGCTCCGCCGAGGTGACGAGCGTCACCAAGGCGCCCCGCTCGGCGGCCTCCACAGCGATCGCGTTTCCCATCTTCCCGGACGATCGATTGCCGATGAATCTCACCGGGTCGATCGCTTCGCGGGTCCCGCCGGCACTGACCACGACCAGCCATCCTTCGAGGGTCCCCGATCCCAGTGCCTCCCGGAGCGCCTCGACGATCTCCTCCGGCTCGACCATGCGCCCCGGGCCCTCGTCGCCGCCGGCGAGCGAGCCGCTCACCGGACCGACGACCACGATGCCATCGCCCGCCAGGACCTCGATGTTGCGACGAGTGGCGGGGTGCTCCCACATCTCGGTGTGCATCGCCGGCGCCACGAGAACCGGGCCCGTGAACGCGAGAACGGTTCCGGACACGAGGTCGTCGCTGAGGCCCGTGGCGAGCCGGGAGAGGGTCGCCGCCGTGGCCGGGGCCACGACGATGGCATCGGCCCACCTGGCCAGGTCGGTGTGCGGGCTCACATCGGGGTCCTCGAAGAAGTCGACGTGAGGATGTGAGCCCGTTATCGCCGCCAGGGTCTGGGGCCCCAGGAACTCCTGTGCGGAGCGGGTCATGATGGCCCGGACCTCGGCGCCGGCTTCGACGAGGCGACGTGCCAGATATGCGGACTTGAAGGCTGCAACCCCTCCGGAAACGGCCAGGACGATGCGGCGCCCCGCCAGCATGGCTGCCTACTCGCCGGTGTCGACGACGACCTTGCCCGCGGCGATCTCCTCGAATGCGATGGAGAGAGGCTTGCGCGACAGGGAATGCACCTGCGGCGGGACATACCCGCCGATGCCGTCGCCGAGTTGGTTGAAGTAGGCGTTGATCTGGCGGGCGCGACGCGCCGCGAGCACGACAAGCGTGAAGCGCTCGTTCGTGCTCTCGAGAACGGTCTCGATGGGCGGGTCGATCATCATCAGAAGACTCACTATACCGCTGGCCCGCCGACTTTCGGTCCTTGCCCTCGACGACCGGAACGATCCTTCTACCCTCCACGGCGATGAACAAGGGAATGCCCCGCACCCCCGCCAAGATCTCCATCGCCGGGAACATCGGAAGCGGCAAGTCGTCGGTGGCCCGCCGGGTCGCTGAGATCACGGGATGGCCGGTGGTGTCGACGGGATCTCTGTTCCGGGAGCTGGCGACACGCCGCGGTCTGACGGTCCTCGAGCTCAATCAGCTCGCCGAATCCGACCCCAGCATCGACGAAGAGGTCGATGGGCACCTTCGACGTCTCGCGCTGACCGATGATCCCGCCGTCATCGACTCCCGGATGGCCTGGCACTTCGTCCCCGAGTCCTTCAAGACATACCTCGTCGTCGACCCCATGGTCGCCGTCGGCCGGGTGTACGGGGCGGTCCGGGCGGACGAGAGGTATGCGTCCGTCGAGGAGGCCGCCCGGGAGATCATCGCCCGGCAGCATGTCGAAGCGGAGCGGTACGAGCAGATCTATTCGGTCCATGTCGACGACTGGAGGAATTACCAGCTGGTGATCGACACCAGCCGGGCAGACGTCGACACCGTGGCCGGGATCATCGTGCGCCGCCTCGATGAGCTCGCCGCCGAGGATCTCCCGATGCGCCCGGTCTGCCTGCTGTCGCCGTGGCGGCTCTTGCCGACGGCCGCAATCGATACGGTCGGCGCCGGACCCGGCGACACCACCGGTTCGGACTCGGTTCCCGTCGCCGTCCATGATCGTCGAATCGTGATAGTCGATCGCCACGATGTGGTGAGTGAGGCGCTTCACCGCCACGACCCGCTCATCCGGTGCGAGCTGATCGCCTACGACGACGAAGAGGTGCTGCCGGGAGTCCCGGTCGAGCGTTTTGCCCGAACCGCAGTGTCCGAGCGGGATGTCGAGGATTGGGAGCGGCTGCACGGATTCCGCTTCGACACCTTCGCCTGAATGCAGCACTGAGTTCATGGCTCTTCGGCTGACGCCTCATCTGATCAGATGTCAGATGTCAGATTTCAGATGTCAGATTTCAGATGCCGGTCGGTGAGCAGCCGCGGGAAGCGGGAGGCGGGAGGCGGCAAGTCGGCTGACGCCTCATCGCAGTGTCGCCCGGGTCCCTGGACCCCCTCCGACCCTTCGGGCCACCTCCCCCGCTCCGCGGGGGAGGAAGGCGACCGGATCTGCGGCCTGTTCGGCGGCGGCTCCTTTCATGGCTCTTCGGCTGACTAGTCCGTTGGCGTGCGGCGCCAAAGACTCCTCAACGTAGTTGTGGTGGCTACCGAAAGTAATTCGCATGGAGATCGAACGGCGCCCTCGTCGTCGCGGGGGCGCGCCCGAGCCCCGCGACGCGGGATTCACCCTCATCGAGGTGAGCGTCGCCGCCATCCTCGTGGTCGCCTTCGCCCTCGCCGCGGCGGCGAGCTTCGGGACTGCTTTCGGTGTATCGCGGGGAAACCTGCTCCGTCAGCAGGCGACCGCGGTCGTCTCCCAGGAGCTCGAGTACGTGCGGACCCTGGCGTGGTCGGAGTTGGCGATGGCATCGGTCGACACCGGCGCACCCATGCTCGGGTCGGCAGGGACGACGCTGCTCGGGTCGGAGGCGGGTTTCACCGGTGAAGAGACGCTCGTGGTGTTCACCGACACCGGGCTGGTGACGCCGTATCGCACCTATGACATCGACGGCGATCAGTACGCGGTGTGGCGCTACGTGACCCACGAGCCGAGCGGCCCGCGGCGATTCGTGGTGCTGGTGACCTGGTCCAACGAGGCGGCATCCGATTCGTTGCTGAGCAGCACTCTCATCACGGAGTCGACGGCAAGGGGCAATACCGGCGCGGTGGTCACCCTGCCCGACGGATCGCCGGCACCCACGACGACCACCAGCTCGACCACGACGACGACGACCACGACGACGACGACCACGACCACGACTCCGCCGACGACCACGACGACCCTGCCCGGACTGGTCATCGAGAGCCTGTCTCTGACGCTCAGCCAGAGTCAGGACAAGCAGACGGCAACGGTGTTGGTCGACTACGCGTCAGGCGGCAACGCAGTCGGCGCGGTCGTGGTCGGGCAGTGGTCGACCACCCCGCCGGAGGCGGGGTACCCGTTCACGGTCAACCAGGTGACCAGCGGGCCGGGGAGGGCCATCTTCGTCCACAACGACGGTCATGTGGTTCTCACCGTCGTGCAGTTCTGCGTGACCGACATCGTGCTGTCGGGTTACTCGTACTCCGGGGGCACC
Source organism: Actinomycetota bacterium (assembly GCA_030688105.1). Lineage (GTDB taxonomy): Bacteria > Actinomycetota > Acidimicrobiia > Spongiisociales > UBA11373 > JAUYIV01. Next base: position 10,965 of record JAUYIV010000006.1, read on the forward strand.
CAATGCGTCTCGGCGGTGTGGTGATGCAACTCCTGGGGCGCCGAGTCGGCGATGACGATTCCGGGTTGACCCTCGTCGAGTTGGGCGTCGGCATGGCAATCACCGCTCTGCTCTCGACGCTGATGGTCACTTGGCTGTCTGCCGGTGTGGGCTCCGAGACGAGCCACCGCTCCTACGACGATGCCCTGGCCGACCTTCGCCACGTCACCGATCAGATGTCCAAGGAGATCCGCAGCGCCGGCCATCTCACCGCGGCCGGGACCTCTTCTCTGGGTTACTGGCTCGATGGAGACCGCGACGGCGTGGTCGACACCGGCGAGACCGTCACCTGGGCGATCGATGGCCTGGGAATCGCCCGGTCCACCGACGCCGACTCCGGGGGGGTGCTGGCGACGAGCGTCTCCGACACCTACAGCAGCTTCTCGTACGACTCCGTCGACCCGGCGGCAATCACCCGGGTCACGATTTCCCTGGTGACCCTCGCCGAGAGCCGCGCCGGGGAGGCTCGCCTCGAGCACACCGTCGACGTGTATCTGAGGAACCGATGATGCTTCGCCTCCGCCACCGGTTCCGTCGCGAGGAGGACGGTGCCGCCATCGCCATCGTCATGCTGGTCGGCGTGGTGCTGGTGTTGCTGTCCTCGATAATGATCGCCCGCGGCTACCGCCAGCTGGTCAACACGGCCGGCGACACCCATTGGGACAACGCCCTCTTCGCCGCCGAAGCCGGCCTGGACGATGCGCTCCTGGTCCTCGACTACGACTTCGACTACACCACCGGCGAGACGGTCCCCCTGGCGACGCTCGGATCCGAGGGCGAACGCGTCTGGGCAGTGGCCGCCGCCGATGCCGCTCTCGCATCGGAAGTGGTGAGCCTCACGGAGGGCGAGTACGTCGTGGTACGGCCCGCCAACTCCACCGTCGTGTTCGCCGTCGGCTACTCGCCGACGCGGGCTTCGGACGATCGGCGGGTGCGGGTGATCCGTGCCAGCGTCGAGGGGACGCCCTGGGACTTCACCATCGAGCATGCCCTCCTCGTCGGCGACGACCTCGAGCTGTCCGGAGGCACCATCATCAACGACATCAACGACAATGACGGCGCCGCGGTCCACGCCAACGGCACGGTCACCGGAACCGGGTCCTACACGGTGGAGGGCTGCCTCACCTCCGCGGTGACGACCTTTTCGGCCACGGCCCAGTGCCCGCCGAGCCCGGCCCCTCCGGAGCCGATGCCGGTGGTCGACCCGCTGGTGCTGTACGGGTTCGCCGAATACGTCATGTGCGACGATCGGCAGATCTACGGCGGGCCTGCCCACCTGCTGCTCCCCGACCCCGACCTGGTGCCCTGCAGCGGGAACGAGACGGTGGTGCCCCTGGTCGGTTGGACGTCGAGCGCCACCGGAGGCAAAGTCGCCTGGAGCGCCGGCCCGGCTGCGGTCACACCGGGAGTGTTCTACATCGACAACGGCAACTACGTGGGCAAGCTCGGGTCCAACTCCCTCCAGCTGGAGGCCACGGTGATCGCGGCCAGCACCGGCGGCGACTGCCTGATTCCATCCACCGGCAACATCATGCTCGACGGGCCCAGCGACGTCGTGGCCCATCCCTCCCTGCGCGCCGCCGGATACGACCTGCTCTTTGTCGCCCAGGGAGACGTCCAATTCTCCGGCTCGGCGATAGTGGGCGGGGCGATCCTGGCCCACGAGCAGATCGATTACCGCGGCGGCGCCGGTTCGTGGGGCGCAGTGGTGGCCGAAGAGGCCTGCGACACATCCGGCTCTCCGGTCAGCCAGTCCGTCACCACCGGCAACTCGGTCATCAACTTCGACGGGCCGATCAACACCCCGTTCGACGCAAACCGCCTCCGCGCCGAGGTGATCGGCTGGTACGAGCTCTGATCTATTCCGGGGGGAGGGTGCTACCCGAGGAGCACGGCCGCGTGCCGCTGTCCACGATCAAGAGCCAAGAGTCACGAGTCAAGAGTCAAGAGTCACGAGTCAAGAGCCAAGACTTCTGTGGTCTTGATTCTTGATTCTTGCGGGAGGCGGGAGGAATTTTCGACCCCTGGCGGTGACCGGGCCGAACGCCCCCATCACCTATCGTCCCGGGCATGCTCATCGACTCCGCGCCCCTCTGGCTCGCCGAGACGAACTGCTGGGTGGTGGCGCCTGAGGCGAGCGGCCCGGCGGTGGTGGTCGACGCCCCTCCCGACGCCGTTGGCGTCCGCGGCCTCCTCGCCCGACACGACCTGATCCCCGTGGCGTTGCTGCTCACCCATGCCCATGTCGATCACATCGGGGCCTCCGGATCCGTCGCCGCGTCGTTCTCCCTGTCGGCCTATCTCCATCCGGACGACGAGTGGCTCGCCGCCGATCCGCTGCTCCAGCTGCGCGCCCTGTGGGGAGCGATCCCACCCGGCGACTACGAGCCGCCCGCCCGGTATGAGGCCCTGGCCGACGGCCAGGTGCTCGATCTCGCCGGCATTCACCTCGAGGTCTTGCACACCCCGGGGCACACCCCGGGTCATTGCTGCTTCTGGGTCCCCCAGGAAGGGGCCCTGTTCAGCGGGGACCAGTTGTTCGCCGGCTCGATCGGCCGCACCGACCTCCCCGGGGGCGACTACGTCGCATTGATGCGCTCGATGATGGATCGGGTGCTCCCCCTCCCGCCGGAGGCCGTCGTCTTTCCGGGCCATGGGCCCACAACTACCCTTGCCCGGGAGCTCGAGACCAACCCCTTCCTCGAGGCATTTCGTTGATCTCCCGACTCAAGGGCACCGACGACATCCTCCCGCCCGACTCGCGTCGCTGGCGGGCGCTCTTCCGCGCCTTCTACCGCCTCTCCGAGCTGTACGGGTACGACCTGGCGCTGCTCCCCGTGATCGAGGCGACGGAGCTGTTCTCTCGGGGCGTGGGCGAGGCGACCGAGGTCGTCGAGAAGCAGATGTACACCTTCGAGGACCGGGGGGGCCGCTCGGTGACCCTCCGCCCCGAGCTCACCGCGGGAATGGTCAGGGCATTCGTCGAGGCCGGCGCCCTGGGGACGATGAAGCTTGCCGCCGAAGGCCCCATGTTCCGCTACGAGCAGCCTCAGAAGGGCCGTCGCCGTCAGTTCTATCAGGTCGATTTCGAGTACCTGGGCGAGGCGTCTCCCGACGCCGACGTCGAGGTGATCGAGCTCTCTCATCGGTTTCTCGAGGAAGTGGGGGTCGAAGGCATAACCCTCAAGGTCAACTCGATAGGAGACTCCGCGGACCGTCTGGCATACCGGCTGATCCTCCAAGAGTTCCTCCGCTCACGGGAAGCGGACTTGTCCCCGGAGGCCCGGCGGCGCATCGACAGCAACCCGCTGCGGGTGCTCGACTCGAAGGCCGACGTCGAAGCCGTCGCCGATGCCCCGGTCCCGATCGACCATCTGGGCGAGGCAGCCAGGGCTCATTTCGGCGCGGTGTGCGCCGGCCTCGACGCCGTCGGCATCCCGTACGAGGTGGAGGGGCGTCTGGTTCGCGGCCTCGATTACTACAACCGCACCGTTTTCGAGTTGTTCTCGTCGTCCTTCGAGGCGGCGCAGTCCGCCCTCGGGGGCGGGGGCCGATACGACCCGCTCGCCGGACTGATCGGCAGCAAGAAGGAGGTCCCGGCGGTCGGGGTGGCGCTGGGCTGTGATCGGATCGTCGAGGCGATGCCTGACCCGGGGGGCCGGCGTTTGGATCTCTTCGTGGCCGTGGTAGACGCCGATCGGCGCGATGAGGCGAGGCGTTGGCTTGGGCAACTCCGGAGCGCGGGTTTGCGGGTGGAATGGGACCCGGTTCCCGGCCGCTCGTTGCGTGGGCAGTTCAAGTCGGCAGACCGTTCGGGGGCGGGAGCGGTCGCGATCGTCGGTGACGAATGGTCAGAAGGCGAGGTGACGGTGAAGCGCTTTGGCACCGGCGAGGGGGAGCGATTGCAGATCGAGGAGGTCGCCTCGTGGCTGTTGGGCCGCTGAGGACGGCCCGGGCCGGCGAGCTTCGGACTGGTGACGCCGGGCGCGACGTCAGGCTGGCCGGCTGGGTGGCGAGCCGTCGGGACCACGGGGGCGTGCTCTTCGTCGACCTGCGCGACGCCTCCGGGATCGTCCAAGTGGTCGTCGACCCCGACGCCGACGAGTCCATCGACGAGGTGGCCCACTCGTTACGGGACGAGTTCTGCATCGCGGTGTCGGGGACCGTACGAGCGCGCCCCGAAGGCACCGTGAACCCGGACCTCCCGACGGGCGGAGTGGAGGTGGCCGCATCGGGCCTCGAAATCCTCTCGCCATCCGATCCACTCCCGTTCCAGATCGACGATCGCTCCGAGGTCGACGAGATGCGCCGCCTCGAGTACCGCTACCTCGACCTGCGCCGGCCGCGGATGGCCGCGAACCTCGTTGCCCGGTCCCGGGCGATCCAGGCGATGCGCTCCACGATGGCCGACCTGGGCTTCCTCGAGGTCGAGACGCCGACTCTCGTCAAGTCGACGCCCGAGGGCGCCCGCGACTTCCTGGTCCCGAGCCGATTGCGCCAGGGCTCGTTCTACGCGTTGCCGCAGTCGCCACAGCTCTTCAAACAGCTGCTGATGGTGGGGGGAGTCGAGCGGTACTACCAGATTGCCCGGTGCTACCGGGACGAGGACTTCCGATCGGATCGTCAGGTCGAGTTCACCCAGCTCGACCTCGAGGGAGCGTTCTGGGGGAGGGACGACGTATTGGACGCCGTGGAGCCGGTGCTGGTGGCGGTGGCACGGGCCCTGCGGGGAGTGGAGCCGGCGACGCCGTTCCCCCGGCTCACCTGGCACGAGGCCATGGCCCGCTACGGCACCGACAAGCCCGACATCCGGTTCGCCATGGAGATCGTCGACCTCTCGGCCAACTTCGGCGACACGGAGTTCAAAGCGTTCGCGGGAGCACTCGGGT
>JAUYIV010000019.1 GCA_030688105.1 Actinomycetota bacterium
CGGTGATCGTCTCGGCGGTCGGGGCGATCGAGCGCCAGATGTCCTCGTCGTATTCCGCGAAGGCGAACTCGTCGAGGTAGGCCCGTCTCGCCGGAATGCCTCGGCCAGCGTTGCGCGTGGCTGGCTGACTGATGATTCGCGCCCCGTTGGCGAACTCGAGGGCGAACGCGTTGTTCTTAATGATCCGGTTGGCTTCCCGTTCGGGATAGCAGCCGCGCGCGTAGCGGATCAACTCGGCCGCGAGGTCCTGGTTGCGGGACACGAACAGGGTCGTGGACTCGGGCTCGTTCTCGGCCGACCAGCGGGCCTCGATGCCGATGGTCTGACTGACCCCGACCTGTCGGGCCTTGAGGACCAACCTGCGAGGTGATCGGTCCCGCAACAAGTCCGCCTGATACGCGAACGGGTCGAAACTAGTGCTTCCCGTTCGTGTGAGCGCCGTTGCCCCGAGCGACCAGACCAGGGGCGACCGGCGTCGGTAGCCATGCCACTCGGCCTTCGAGGGCATCGACGGCGGCATCGTCGGGGTCGGAGATGTCACGGTGTTCAGACCTCGCCGTGGCCTCGCCATTGAGCAGCAGGTAGCGATCGGCAAGGCTGCGGAACGCATCGGCTTTGTGGTTGAGCGGAGCGTCGGATTGCAAACCCTCGGTCAGGGCCTTGGCACCGATCTGGATGCCGACCCAGAACGAATCGACGACGATTTCTCGCGCGGTAGTGCGGAGCTGTGCGAACTCCGGCTTGTTCAGCCAATACTGGATCGTCTCTTTGGGGACGCCCGTCTGTCGTTCAGCCTCGGTCACGCCATCCACCACGGCGATGCCGGCGACCTTAGCTCTCGTCTTCTGATCGTACCGGCGTCTTGTCGCCATCTAGGAGCCTCGCGAGTTGGTCGAGCGCGGTTTCGGGTTGGTCGGGTGGGTTGTCTGCCGCGAGAATCGCCTCGTCCTCGGCGCGCAGCACCGCCGGGTCGTCCTGTTCGGATTGAATGAGGGACATGGGGGGGTATCCTGTGTCACGACTGGGCTAGGACCTGCTGGGAGCGATCACCCCTACTTGACCCCAGCATGGGAGTACGAACGCCTCACGTAGGGTTTGGCTGTGCGCCCGCCGGAACGAGTAACCGGCACTTTCTCCGGCGTCGTTGAACCATCCTCTGCTCGACTCCGCATCCGAGCTACGCGGACCGTCCGTGACCCCGTGACGGTGGGGATTGGTTGGGAGTGTACGCCCTACGCGCGGGACTCCATGACCTCGATCAGTCGCTTGCTCACATCGGCCTGATAAGCGATGGTGTTGTGATGGCTGACACAGGCGTTCAGATTGGACCGGCTGCAACCGCACGAGATGCATTGACCATACGTGCCATAGCAGCGCGGCGCATGCTCGGCGATGCGCTGAGCCTCGGCTTCCCGACGTGGTCGCATTTCCTCCTCGAACCTGAGGAAGCGGTCGAACTTTTCGGCTGCGCTCGGTTCGGATCGCCCGAAGATACTCACGCCGCGCTCTCCCTCAGTGTCCGAGCCGGTGGCTCCACCTCGTACTTGGTCCACAGCCGCCTCAATGCTTCCTCGACCGCGAACTGGCGCAGGGGTTGGGGAACGCCAGGAATGACTGCGTTGCACTCATCCCGACCACAGGTGCACTTCATGCTCTGAGCCAAGGCGCTTTCGTAGTCGCCATCCATGAGAGCCACCCGGTAGAGCATTCGGGCGAGGAATGGATAGCTCGTGTGATCCGGTCCTCGTCCAGCCAGACGTACCAGTGCTGCCCTGAGCGGAAATGCGTAGTGGCCTGTGCGATCTTTCGATCCTTCATACTCCGCAACCTCAGTGCTGAACGGGCTGTCCTCGATGTAACGGCGGAACGTGTCGTTGGTGCGCGGGGTTCCGAGGAGACTCCCACCGACAGCTTGTACCCCGTTCCGCGCCTCGTCCTCTGACACCCGGTCCCGCCACACGTCGGAGGCATGGATCTTCTCCGGTGCCTCCGCTCGGTACGCTTCGAGGAACCAGGCCAGCAGGTTCTTGGGCGGCTGGGCCTTGCGAGCCAGCGATGCCCGGTGCTCGGGGTCGTACGGCGTGTCGCGGTTGTATCGGCGCACTAGATCACCCACGCCACAGCCGAGAGCAGCATCCCAATCGCCACCAGGGCGATGACGGCACAGACACCAGCGGCCAAGATGAGGATCAGGTCGATGATCAGGTCGACGCTCATTCCGGCTCCGTCTTCCGTGGCTTCCCGCAACCACAGTGGGTGGGGGTCACCATCCGACGTGATCCGCCTTGGAGACGAACAGCCGGGTGACGAGTCCCACGACGATGGGCAGCGCCCAGCCCTTCTCGGGATCGAGGGCCCTGCCGACTGTCGCGGCGAGGTCCGGCGAGATGACCTCGTTGCCGGCAAGACTCTGGATGGCCGCCAGTGCTGCCGAGAAGATGACCCCGATGACGACGGCCGGGTTGTTGCGGATGACCTCGATGATGCGGGTCATGCCACCACCTCGAGGCCAAGCGGGTTGTAGTCCTCGGGCGCGAAGTCCGTGGAGCTCGTCGCCAGCGCCCGCGCCTTCGCCAGTCCGGCTTCGGTGAGCACCTTGGAGCCGGGGAGCAGGGTCGGGCGGACCTTCGTCACGTTCAGCCCAGCTGCGAAGACTTCCTTCCACCACGCCACCGCTGAAGCCACGGTGAACGTGACGCCGTTGGGGTTGCCGGCCGCTGTCCCGCCGACGATCAGTACTTCGTCATTGGTCGCTGAGCCTGAGAACAGGCCCTCAGTGTTGTCCTCTTCTGGCAGGACGGCGCCGAGGATGCGGCCGGCGAAACCGATGATCTTGGTGGCCTGCACCGCCGCTCCATCGTCGTCACCCGCTGCGAGTTCATTCGGTGCGAAGTACGGGGCGAATACCCCGACCTTCGGGCGCTTCTCTGAGTCGCGGTAGAACGACACGTGGGTATGGGTCAGGTGCGAGTTGTCCGCCTCGCCCGTCCGGGGCGCGCTCTTGACGCCGCGTTCCCGATCCCAGCGCAGCACCCGCTTGCCGTCGTCGGTGTAGATGACCTCCCGGATGTCCGATGTTCCGGGGCGGTTGGCCTGGCACTGCTTGACCAGCCACACAGAGAACGTGCGGAGATGGCCCAGCGAGCCGTTCAGTCGGCCGAGGTCGATGGCCGATGCCGCGTCGGTGAGTCCGGCCCTGTCCCTCGTTGTCTGGCGGGAGTAAGCGTCCGTCCGCAGGTTGCTCCGGCCAAGGTGGTACGAGCGGCCTAGCACCTGATGGCGGGTGTCCCCGACGACGCCGAGATTCACGCCGCCCTTGGAGACCCAGTAGCGGGCGAGGTCGCGGAGGGTGGGTGGTGAGTAGGTCACGACGCCACCGGCTCGAAGTCCCGCACATCCGCCACTCCGACCGTCTGCATCAGCACGACGGTGTGCTCACCGATCAACGCCTCCATGTGGACGGGGTAGCCATAAATACGAAGCTCGATCGAGGTCGGCAGATACGACTCGATCATCTCGGGAGGAACCAGCCAGTTCGTCTTCGGGTACTAGTTCTGTACTAGTAGCTCCCAAACTAGTAGCTGGCTCGCGCTGGCACCCGCCCCGACAAAGCTGCGGCTGGCCCGGCGCACGTGTCAGCGGCATGACCTCGGACACCTGGAGCTCACCACCGGAACGGGTCACGCGGTCCATGCGTCGGCCACAGCGGGTGATGGCGTCTCCCTCGATGAGGGATTCGGTGAGGTGCCACTTCTGGCCGGTGCGGCGGATCCAGTTGCCGATCGCGAGGTCGCTCATCATTGCCACCAAAACTGATACTCGGGGGTCCACTTCGTCCCTACGACAATGGGTCCGTCGATCCGGTTGAGCGGCTTGCCGGGGCAGCCGTTCTGGTCGTTGCCACCGTCGATCGACACGTAGACGCTCTTGTTTCGGCGCGTCTCCTCGTTCGTGATCGACAGGAGGTAGGTCGATGGGACGCCGTAGCCGCCCTCATCGCCGATCGGCATCACTTCGGACGACTCCTGGTCGTAGTGCGGCCCGACCGTGCAACCGTCGTACCAGTACGCCCAGCCGAGATTGGTGATCGGGACGATCGTGGTGCACAGGTCGCGTGGCTGTGTGCAGGCGGTCACGGTCAGCGGCTTCTGCGACATGACACGGTAGTGGAGCCACGGACGAATAGACCACGACACGCCGTTCCACGGCCTCGGCGTTGCGATGAGGCAGTTGCCATAGGTCACGGTGACGCCGGGATCGAGATAGCCGGTCCGCAGGCTGAGCGCGTCCTGGTCGTCGAAGTCCCACAGGCAGCCGGTTGGCGCGTGACTCACGTTGAACGGGGCGACGTTACCGTCGCGTTGAGCCTTCGTCACGGCCCCTGATTCGAGGGCAAACAGGCGTCCGGCAAGGACCGGCGGCGCAATGAGAGCCCCCACTAGTACAGCGGCTCCCAGCCCGAACGCCACGGTGGAGGCGAGGGCGCGCCTCACGATGCCACTCATGCGAGCTCCAACTGTCGGGGTGCCGTCGCGGTTTCACGGCAGCCGAGGAGCGTCGGGCGGATCCCGTCGGCGAGCTCGAGCGCCGGCACGCTGCCAGAGGTCACGACGCGGTCGAGGATGAAGCGCTGGGCGCCGTACTTGTACGAGATCGCTGCCTGGGTGCTATCGCGGATCACGAGGCCCTCGGCCGTGATGTCGTGGCACGAGCCCTCCCAGAGCATCAGCCCCTTACGTGCTCGCCGGATGGTGCCGCGGAGCTTCACGTTCCACGCGTTCTTCTCGCCGTTGTCCGTGTTGCCGTGATAGAAGTGCGCGCCCGTGTGGATGCCGTACGAGCCGCCGCCGCAGTCGACATCGAGGTTCACGACGATGTCGTGTGGGCCGCCCTTGCTCGTCATGAAGTAGACGTAATGGTCGTTCGGCCCCGCGGTCGGGCCCTGTGACTTGTTCGACAGGTCGCCCAGGATGTCGACGCTGATGTGGTGCGGGTCGGCCCAGCCATTCGGCGCGCCCGTGGTGAAGCCGAACGACACGATCCCGAACGAGCGCGGCACGCAGTTGACGAACCGGCGGAGCCTCCAGTCGATGAACGCGGCGCCGCGGGCGAACGCGATCCCGCCATACCCACCACGGCCATCGAAGATCACGCCGTCGGGTGTCTCGGGCTCGACCAGGATCGTCTGTGTCCGACCAGCGAAGCGCTCGTTGACGCACAGCGCGTCGGCGGCTGGGCTGCCGTAGTTCAGGGATGCCGCCGAGTGCAGGTATGTCCCGTTCTTCATCCGCACCCGGGTCTGCGTGTTGTCGCGCATGACGTCAAAGAGCGACACGATCGAGCCGACCAACTGGACGGGGATCGGCGTCGGCTCGGGGCCAGGCGGGGGAGATGGCGGCGGCGGTTCGGGTTCGGGCTCGGGTTCCGGGCTCGGCTGCACTTCCGCGAGCAGCGCCTTGACGCGGGCCACCTCATCGGCGGTCAGGCCATCGGCGGGATGTCCGGTCTCCTCGAAGTCGTGGGTGTGATGCTCATCGGGCGCCGAGACGGTTGTCGTCCACTGGCCCTTGGCCTTGTGCCTGTGGATGCCGGGGCCGGTCTTAGGCATCAGACGACCGCCAAGCAGGCGAGCGTGCCACCGCATACCCCGCAACCGCGGACGGGCGGCTCTAGGTCCACCTCCTCGGCGATGGCAGCCCGTCGTGCGATGGCGGCGTACTGCCGCAGGATCCGCTGGGTCAGGGGCATGGCCCGGAGGTCAGGCTCGCGGCTCTCACGGTCGATGTCGCGGGCCATGTCGCGGTAGTGTCCGGCGAGGGCTCGGGCGGTCAAGAGATCGGCGGCGGTTCGGCTCATGCCACAGCCTGCCGGCGAACGCGCTTGCTCCGCTCATCGCCCCAACAGGCGCGGCACTTCGACCCAGAGAGGTGACCCCGCTTGTCGAAGTACCAGAACTCGGCATCCAACGGCCATTCCTCGCCACAGTGACGACAGAGGCGCACCAATCCGAGCTCCGGATCCATCCGGCGCAGCACTCCGTTCACTGTCCGAACACCAGCCGAGCCACGACCGGCCCCGCGAACCCGCCCAGCCATGCCAGCACGCCGATGGCGCCTGTGAACAGGAGCAGCTTGCGGTCCACCCGCTCGGCGATGGCCAGCGCTCGATCAGCCTTCTTGTCGACATCCCCGATATCGGTGGTCAGCGCCCGCCCGAGAGGCGAGGCGGCAGGATCAGTGCTCGCCGTCGTGATCGATTGGACGGCGGCCGTCAGGCTCGCCTGGAGTCCGCCCAGCACCCCCTCGATGCGCGCGATGGCCGTCCCGTTCTTGCCGAACTCAGCGGTCATCAGCTCCCGTTGGTGGCCTAGTTCGGCCTTCATGAGCGCCACGTCCTTGTCGAACGCGGCGAACTCCCGTTCGAGGCGCTCAATCCGGCGGTCCAACGTCGGCTGGCCGAGAGGTCGGGCATCGTCGGTCACGAGACATAGGGAAACTGGCGGCTAAACGCGCACGCGGATTACGGTAGCTAGAAAGCTACGGGTTGTCGCGGTACTTTCGTACTAGAAGCGAACGATTAGGCGGTTTCTGGCAGCTATATCGTTCGACGCTGGTGCCGAATCCGGTATGCGGTACCAACTCGCCGGATTCGTGCTCAGATTCTGGCGTTTCTGAGAGTTTGGGCTGGCTAACTGGCAACTATCCAGGTAGGAGACCTCGAAGCCTTGCGATCTCGGCGGCCTGCTCATCCCGGACACGACACACCTGTTCGTATGCCCAAGCAGTCGGGTATGGCTGTCGGTCGTGTTCGATAGCAAGGACAAGCTCCCGTTGGAGCTTCGGGACGAGGTTCCAGTACGCTCGCTCCCAATAGCCCTCCAAGCTGGTGTCCGGTGTCGCGTACGGCATCGTGATCTCAGCGCCGCAGTCACGGCAGACATGGGTCTCATGCGGCTTACTCACCCGCTACGCCCTCCCCATCCGCTCTGCCGCATCGCGGTCTTTAGGCCACCATTTATCACGGACCGCCTCGTATTCGTCAGCGAGACTCGGCTGACCCATCTGCGCGCATAGGTCGCGGACGCTGCCGGGATAGCCCAGCCGAGCAATCGCCCATAGCGCCCACAACAGATCATTCCGCATGGCAACCACATCCTCGTCGCCCATCATCCCAACGCCTCCAACATCACGCCACCAGCTTATCGCGCAGCAGGTGTGCCACCTGGAACGTGCGCTTGACGCCGTACTTCTGGCGCAGGGCGTGGAGGTGGTTCTTGACCGTCTGCTCGCGGCAACCGATCTCGGCGGCGGCGAGACGTGCCGAGCCCCGTTCCAGGTACGCCCGCAGCGCCCTGAGCTCGGCCTGCGTCGGCTGGTCACCCACGGGCCAACTCGAGAAGCACGTCGGCGTGGCACGGAACCGGATTGCCGTTCGCGTCCACTAGCGGGCACCAGCAGGCGAGGTCACGGCCGCGGAGGGCAACGGCGGCGTACTCAGCCATCGACTTCGCGCCGGTCGCGCTGACGACTCGACTCTTCGCGTCCCAACGTTCGTCAGAGACCATGTAGCCGTAGTCCGACATCAGCCCCCAATGTTCCAACTCCCGGCGATACAAACGCACAGCCGCCGCAGCCCGCTCGGCCCGGTCAATCTCGGGCCATACCTGGCCCACATCCTTGATGCTCCAAGGATTGCCCCACAGCGACGGGCGCCCGACGTACACCGCCCCTTCCGGCATCCACCAGCCCTTCGTCCGCTGGCGCTGGATTCGGCGCGGCTGGTCACCCACGGCTCAGCGCAGCCTTGGGGAGGTCATGCGCCAGATTGCGACGGCGCTCGGGAATGGGGCATCCTTGGCAATGCCGTTGAACCGGAGCCGGCCCCGGACGAAGCGGAGTTCACCGGCTTTGAGCACGTAGTCGTGCCACCACGCCGTATCGGTTCGGGCCGGGAGAAGGCCGACGACCGTCGCGCCCAGCGTTGACTCGTGCCATGCCTTGGCGACCCATGCCGGGATCGAACGACCGTACGGCGGGTTCATCCAGCACGTTTCCGGCGCCCACGGTTGCGCCAGCCCGTCGTCCTCGATCGAGAAGTAGCGATCGCATTTGGCGTTTGTGGCCGAAGCGGCTACATCGAGGGTGAACCCGAACTCGTGGTGCAGGGCGGCGAAGAACTCGGATGGCGTGCCCCAATCGTCCGTCAGAGAGGACATCAATGGACGAACTGCTGTCAGGTTCATCGTCCCCACCGAAACGCCCGGAACCAGAGAGCAATCCAGAGTGCCGCGAGGATGAGGGAGGCCGCGATGCAGGGAAGGCGGGTCACGTGAGGTTGAGGTCCGAGCGGTTGAACCACGATGCCCCGAGGGTGGAGCCGGTGCCGTTGTTGATCGAGAACGAGAGATTCACGTTGAACGTGGTCGAAGTCGTTGCCATGTAGATCGGACCGGCGCTGGACCGCCAGCGATCCTCGGTCACGACGCCGTCGCGGACTACGCGGTAATGGACGTGCCGACAAAGCGGGCACGTAATCTCGTGGTTCCCGTTCAGCGAGAGATCCAGTACCGCGATGAACGATCCGCCGCAGTTGGTGCAGTCAACGTTTGATCGGCTTTCGTTCATCCCGCACCCACCGTTGCCGTCTCCGGCAGCTTGATCCGCTGCGCCCGCCCCTCAATCGTGAGCGTGCCAGGGCACAGCCCGTAGCTGATCGGCACCCCGCAGATCCGGGGGAAGTCGGCGGCGGAAACGTCACCCAACCTCCCTTCCCTCTGGAGGAACAACTCCGGTCCGGCATCCGTGGACACCCGGTCGAAACAGGCGGCAGGCCCGCACACGCGAATCTTCCAGCCGGGGCCTTCGGGGATAGCGAGATACCGGGGTCCATACGACGGGTCGGCGAATGCCCACACGCCTTGCCGGGTGACGGCGGCTAGTGGAACCGGCGTTGGATATGCGTCCCGCGAGGGTGCCGTTATCAAAGCGAGCTAGGCGGCTACTTGAATATCTTTAGAGCTTGCCGCCGGTCCCGTCCACGAGGCCAACAGCACGACGAGGGTGATGGCGAGGAAGGGGAAGATCCAGCAGCCGGAACGCGGTGTGGGTTCCGGTTCCTCGATGGTGAGGGGGTCGGGATCGAGCAGGACGTACTCGCGTTCGCTCGGGGTCGACCAGGTGTCGCGGTAGGGGATGCGGGTCACAGGAAGTTACCCGGAGCCGTCGCATCTAGGTCATCGGCGTCCTGCGCGATCAGCACGGCCAACCTATCCCGCGCTAGCAGCACGCGGTCAATCGGTACCCATGCCGCCTTGGCGATACCGTCCGGTCCGTCGACCACAAGCGCCTTCGCCAACGCCTCATCCAGCCATGCGAGCACGGCTTCGTAGGTGTCCCGGCTCACTCCCGCCCCTCCCCATCGGCAGCCCCGAGAGGGGCCGGGGTGGCACGGATCGCCAACCAGCGGTCCCAGACAGCCTCAGCCTGTTCGTTCTCTTCGCGCTGCGGCCACGAGGCGTAGTTATAGGGGCCGCTCTTGGCATTCAATAGGATTTCCGCTGCTTTCAGCGCCTCCCGTAGTCCCGGCTCGTCCTGTACCGGCAGGGCGACTTCGGGAAGGTGGCCGTGATGCTCGCAGTCGTCGGAGTGACAACCCGACGTGCAAACCTCTGCGCATTCCGCGAGCAGCGGGTCCGGTTGCGGGGTCATTCCGAACGCCCGAACTGAATGGCGTGCCGGAGTTCCCGATCGTGCATGCCGCTAGCACGATGAGCCGGGATGTCGCAGTTGAGCCATGCCTCGGCCGCTTCACGGACGACCGCAGCCCACCTCGCCTCGGACCGCTCCCTCTCGCGCTCAACGTCAATCGCGGGCTCCTGTCGGGCGGTGGCGTGGGCCTCCAAGATGGCGCGGATGGCACGAGTGACAGCCTCGGACTCGATGGCCGGTAGCAACATTCGAAGGAGTTGCGCGGTCAGCGTGACTTCTTGGGTAGCGGATTGGTTCGCCTTCTCGAACAGTGCCTTTGCATTCGACGTTTGGATGTCGAGCGTTGGTTGTGCCAGCAGCCGTTCTAGCGCCTCCCGCAACCCCCGCTCGCCTCGGGCTGCTGGAGCGTCGCTGTAGAGCGCGTCTCTCAGTAGCGGCCCGTCCTCCCGGCGCTCTCCTGGTGTCATCGGACGGACCCCGGAAGTGCGGCACCGTTGTAGTCGCGAACCGCGTCCGGCTCAGGGTCGTCACCCTCAGACAGGATCGGCACACCCTCCGGGTCTTCCGGGTTGTCGTAACCGCCGGGGAAGCCGCCGTGCCAATGCCGCCACGTCGCGACGCAGGGACGAAAGATGCAGCGGCGCTCCTCGGTCCGTGTCTCGCTGGTCATGCCGGTGTCTCCCGAAGGGCGGCGCGGAGTTCAGCCTGAACCTGTGACTGGTAGATCACCTCATCCGGCTTATCCCAGACGTGAGCGGCCTGTGCCGCGGCGCGGAACCCGTCCCAGGCTTCAACGGACGCTCGTGCAGCGGCCTCGATCCGGCGCAGGCGCTCCAACTCTTCGTCCAGGGTCATGCCGGTGTCTCCCGAAGGGCGGCGGCGCGGCGTTCGCTATCAAGCGCACCGGGATGGCCGAGGTCCGCGAGTGTCAGGAGCCACCGACAAGTGGCGCAGTCTGAGTTGTCGCCCGCATGCGTGCCCCACAGGTCATCGACTTCGGCCTGCGTAAACGGGACGGCGTACGGTGACGACCCATCAAGCCAGTCAGCATCGCTCTCGGGATGTGGCATTGTCAGACTCCATCCTTCGCGGCGAGACGGTCCCGAACGTAGTTGACGGCTGCGACGATGAACGCGGCATCCTCGGCAAGTAGCACGTTGCCGACCTGTGGGCCGGTCTGCCGTTCTCGGATCAGCCACGCCAGCGTGGCCTTCTCCCTGCTCGGTGGTTCTGCCGCCCACGGCCCCTCGCTCGCGGCCTCGCTCAACCGGCACAGCGCTTCCGCCCATGCTTCGTTCAGGGTCATGCCGGTGTCTCCCGAAGGGCGGCGGCTAGGGCCTGGAGGGCGGCGGTGGGAGTGGGGCCGGAGCCGAATGCCGTCCGGCCATCGCGGGGCGCGAAGTAGTCCGGTTTCTCGGCCCAAACCACCCATTCGACCTCAGGTTCGTGGGGATAGTTGCGGCCGATCCGCAACGTGTCGATGCGCCACCCTTCCGGCAACGCCGCCTCCGCTTCCGCCCATGCTTCGTCCAGGGTCATGCCGGTGTCTCCTTCCGGGAGTGGGGTAGGGGTGTCATGCGACGGCTCGGAGTCGTAGCCCGATCCACTCCGCCACGTCCGAGACGACGCCATTGCCGCAGCAGCGGTAGCGGTGGGAGTCCAGCCCGAGCGGCAATAGGTCAGGCTCGCGGTTCACCACGTCGGCCTCCTCGGCTTCCCGCGCATTACCGGCCTTCTTCCGGCCTGACACGAATAGCGGCTCCTTGTTGCCGGTCGGTCCATGCAGCGCGTCCACGACATCGCGCTCCGCGTAGCCGCTGGTCACGCTGCCGTCTCGTTCGAGGGTCCGGTAGGGGTTGAAGGCGACAAGTTCATTGCTGAGGTCAGTGGTTCGGGAACCACCGTTCGGTGAGAGGAGGGTGGCTGCCGTTTCCGCGACCCACGGCGTGTTGTCGTAGCTGTCGCCGGCTCCCGACGCCCTGCCACCGACGCGGAGCGTGTCTGCCAGCCCGTCACGATCGTGTGACCGTCCGGCCAGCCCATCAGCCGCTCGCATTCCGTGGGGGTCAGGCGACGAACCGAGGATGAGGCTGGCGTCTCGCTCCATGTCGCGCCCGTTGTTTGGCCCCTTGGCGGTAATGGCGAATGTCTCGCCGTTGGCGTCATACCGTCCGCTCCTGGTCCGGCTGGACGTGAGAGCGTGCGAAGTGCTGACTCCAACTCCGGCGGCAACTCCCGGCCCCGCTTCGATGCCCGTCGGAGGATGCCGGCGGCAGCGCGAGCCGACAGATAGAACCTCTGCGGCGCGCTCGGCTCCAGCACGTCCGCCAGGCGAGACTCCGAGGATGAACACTCGCCGTCGGCGCTGCGGCACTCCGAAGTGGCGAGCGTCGAGCACCCGGTATCCCACGCCATACCCGAGTTCGACCAGCGCACCGACGAGCGCCGCCATGTCTCGCCCGCCATGACTGGAGAGAAGTCCCGGTACGTTTTCGAGGAGGACGAACCGGGGATGATGTCGTCCCACAAGGTCGAGGAAGGCGTAGGCGAGGCCGGATCGGGTTCCGACTCCCATGCCTCGCCGCTTTCCTGCGACGGAGAGGTCCTGGCAAGGGAAGCCGCCGGTCCAGAGGGTGGCCCCACCAACGTCCCGCCCTGTGCTGAGGCGAATGCCCCGGTCGTGTCCACCGACCGCGCAGTCTCCGTCGGGAAGGCGTGCCGCTGCTTCGCCATCGACTCGGCGGCATTGATCCGCCACGTTCGTGATGTCGCCGAGGTTCGGGACTCCAGGCCACCGTTCCGTGAGGACTGCCGAGGCGTACGGGTCGATCTCCGAGAAACTGACGGTTCGCCAGCCGGCCCGTTCGAGCCCCATATCGAGTCCGCCGACCCCGGAGAAGAAGGACGCGTGCGTTCGCTCATTCACTTCCCCGCCTTCCCCGGCTCGGGCCGCCACTCCGCAACGGGCCGGATCTCGGTGGCGGTCATCGGGTGGCTGACGCCTGTGCCGTAGCGCGTGACGCGGGCTCGGGCGGGGCCGTCGTCGCGGACGATCCGGCGACCTGCCTTGTCGTAACCGATGACGGTGAGGCTCATGCCGACTCCCCGCGAAGATCCCGGAGATAGCGTTGGGTGGCCTCGACGCCTCGACGGGAGTTCCGATCGCGTTCCTCCTGGCGTTCAGCGTCGGCGTCTTCCTTGAGGAGCGCCTGTACCGGAACCATCGGCTCCAACACCTTCATGGCGCCCCAGACGAGCTGCCGTGCCGTCATGGGTTGGCCGTCCGTGATAATGCGATCCATCGCCGAGAGGACCTTCTCGATGCCGTGATCCTCGATGAGCCGGTCGTACTCGGTGAGCTGCTTCTCGCCGGCCTGTCCCCAGGTACGTCCCGTCCGGTGTTCAAGGGCTCGGATCGCGCCTTGGTCCAGATTGGGCAATCCCTCCCGCGCGATGTTGTGCTCGTCTCGGCTAGTCTTTGTCTCGTCTAGGCTCGTCTCGTCTAGAGACCCACGCGCGAGAAGGCGTCCGGGTCCCGTTTGCCTACCGTCCGGGTCCCGTCCGGGTCCCGTTTGGGTGGCGTTCGGTCCCGGTTTGTTTCCCACTCGGGCGGCGTCTCGGCGGCGTCCGCGCTCGGCGTCCAGTCCACGAATGCGGAACCTGCCACCGCTCAGGGAGTCCACCAACTCAGCCTCAATGAGCACCTTCATGGATGCCTTGGAGACGGTCGGGGGAGGGAACGCCGGAGCCGGCCACGCCATGTCCGCGACGATCAGCAGCAGACACCAGGAGCCGAAGTGGCGGGGATCCTCACGGATGCCGTCGAACTTCTCATCGTCCATGACGGACCAGTAGACACGCGAGTACGGAGCCCGTTCGCTCACGCCGCGTCTCGCTTGGCTTTGGCCTTCGGCCCGACAATCTTCGACACGACCTCGGACTGAACGGCACACGCCCAGCAGTCCGTAACGAGGTGACGATCCTCAGCCCGTGGGCCGGTCGCCTTGACGATGATCCGGCGAGCCGATAGCGGGTGTCCGCAATCCATCACGCCACGTCCCGGAACCCGCCGTGTGGACGGTTCGTCCTTCGGCCATTGGCGGCGCGTTCTAGGGCAGCCTTGGAGCGGTGCGCCTCCGTGTGACCCGGTGTCCGGGCGCACGGTTCCCCGTTGAGTCGGGCGTTCTGGTTGGAGCTCAACGGCACGCCACAAACCGGGCGCTCCTTCCGCCTCTCCGCGAAGGGAGACCGGGGCAGGTACTTCT
>JAUYIV010000024.1 GCA_030688105.1 Actinomycetota bacterium
ACCATCGCCGCCGACAACGCGGTGTTCGGGCAGACCGGGCCCAAGGTCGGCTCCTTCGACGGCGGTTACGGGGCCGGGCTGCTCGCCCGGATGGTGGGCGACAAGCGGGCCCGCGAGATCTGGTACCTGTGCCGTCAGTACTCCGCCGAGGAGGCCTACGAGATGGGGATGGTCAATAAGGTCGTCCCCCTCTCCGACCTGGAGGCCGAGACCGTGGCCTGGGCGCAGGAGATCCTGGAGAAGTCGCCGCTGGCCATCCGGCTGATGAAGGCGGCGATCAACGCCGCCAGCGACGGCCTCGCCGGCCAGCAGCAGCTTGCCGGCGACGCCACCCTCCTCTTCTACATGAGCGAGGAGGCCCAGGAGGGCCGCAACGCCTTCAACGAGAAGCGCCCGCCCGACTTCGGGAAATTTCCCCGGCTCCCGTGACCGCCTGGCTGGTCGCCGCCCGGCCCGCCACCCTCCTGGCCTCGGTGTCACCGGTGCTGGTCGGCTCCGGGCTCGCCGCCGGCGACGGCGTGTTCCGATGGGATGCCTTCGCGATCACGCTGCTGACGGCGATGCTCCTCAACGTCGCGGTCAACTTCGCCAACGACGCCTCCGACCATGCCCGCGGCGCCGACGGCGTGCATCGCATCGGACCGCCCCGGGCGGTGGCGAGCGGGCTGCTCTCATCACGACAGGTGTGGGCCGGGACCGCCGTCGTCCTCGCCCTGGCCGGTGCCGGGGGGATCTACCTGGCCGCCATCTCGGGATGGGTCGTGATCGCCATCGGCGCCGCCGCCGTGCTCGCCCTGCTCGCCTACACCGGAGGACCGTGGCCGTACGGGTACCACGGGCTGGGCGAGTTGTTCGTGTTCGGGTTCTTCGGGCCGGCGGCGGTGGTGGGGAGCCGGTACGTCCACGACGCCACCATCCCCGCCGACGCCTGGCTGCTGGCGATCCCGGTCGGGCTCCTGGTGACGGCGATCCTGGTGGTCAACAACGTCCGCGACCTCGAGACCGACCGGGCCGCGGGCAAGCGCACCCTGGCGGTGCTCATCGGGCGAACCCCCACCCGGATGCTCTTCGCCGTGCTCGTGCTCGGCGCCTTTGCGGCGATCGGAGCGCTCGGCGGGCTGGGGGTGGTCGACCGGGGAGCCCTGATCGCCCTGGCGGCCGTGCCCCTGGCGATCGGCCCGGTTCGGGCGGTGGCGACGGAAGCCGAAGGCGAGGGGCTGATCGCCGTACTGAAGGCCACGGCGCGACTGCACCTGGTCGTAGGGCTCCTGCTGGCGGCGGGTTTGGCTCTGTAGGGACGGGTCGCCGGTGATGCTCTCGAGTTCATGGCTCTTCGGCTGACGCCTCATCGCAGTGTCGCCCGGGTCCCTGCCCAGGCGACCGGATATGCGGCCTATTCGGCCGCATCTCCTCAGAAGAAGTCGACCACCGACTCGAACATCTCGAGCACGCTCAACCCGAGCGCTTGAACCAGGACCAGCGCCAGCAACGCAACGAACAGGACCATCATGGAATACTCCACCATGGTCGCCCCACCGTCGGCCGACCACCTCAAAAGATGTCCGAGATCTTGATCACAGCCGGACCGAGCAGCACGATGAACAAGGACGGAAAGATGCACACCACGAGCGGGAACACGATCTTGACCGGCAGCTTCAGTGCGGTCTCCTCGGCCCGCTGACGGCGCTTGATCCTCAACTCCCCTGCCTGAGTCCGCAGCACCTGCGCCACCGGCAGCCCGTACTCCTCGGCCTGCCGGATGGCGTAGACAAAGTGGCGGAGCTCGGGAACGTCGCTTCGCTCAACCAGGTGTTGCAGGGCCTGCTGGCGGCCAACCCCCAGTTTGATCTCGTGAAGGGTACGCCGGATCTCCTCGGCGAGGGGCCCGGAGGTGTTCGACGCCACCCGCTGCAGGGCGGCGTCGAATCCGAGACCGGCCTCGACGCTGATCGTCATCTGGTCGAGCGTGTCGGGGAGCAGCAGGGCGATCTCCTGCTGGCGCTCCCGGGCCCTACCCCAGAGAATGAGATCGGGGACGAAGTAGGCGCCGATGCCGAGCAGCGCGGCGACAATCGTCGAGAGACCGCTGATCGACTCCGCAAGGTAGTAGACCGCTCCGAGAACACCGAGGATGCCGGCCACCACCTTGGCGGCGAGGACACGTTCGATCGGCCACCGCGCCGGAGACCCCGCCAGCCGCAGCCGTTTCTCCAGGCCCACGATCCACCCCGAGGGGGTGAGCCGCCGGGCCCGAGCGGCCAATGACCTGACCGCCGGCCGGATCGCCCTCTCCAGCGCCGACTTCTGGAGCACCCGGGTGCGATCGTCGACGATGGTGCGATCTCCGGCAAGGTTGCGCCGGATCGAATCGTCGCGGCGATCGTTGCCGGCGGTGAGCCCGTAGATGAGAAGGGGCACCGAGCCTCCAACCGCCAGGGCGGCGGCAAGAACCGAGATCGGCAATTCCATGGCCATCTCCTAGAAGCGGATCTTGACGAGGCGCCTGATCCAGATGACGCCGAAGGTCATTAGCACGACTCCAACCAACAGCAGTACCCGTCCCCCTCCCGTGTCGAACAGGACGTCCAGGTAACCGGGGTTGATTGCCGAGATCATTGCGGCAAGGCCAATCGGCAGCGCGATGAGGACCGCGGCCGACATTCTCCCCTCGGCCGACAACGCATGCACCTGGCGCCGGATCTGATTGCGATCTCGGATGGTGCCACCCACCGCGTCGAGGATCTCGGCGAGATTGCCGCCCACTTCCTGCTGGATGGCCATGGCATCGGCTATCCAACCGAAGTCCTCGTTCTTCATGCGTTCGGCGAGGGCCCTTAGCGAGCCGGGGAGATCGCGACCGATGCGGGTCTCCACGACGATCCGGGCGAACTCCTCCCGGGTTGGCGAAGGCGCCTCCTCGGCGACCGTCGCCACCGCCTGAGTCAGCCCGTAGCCGGCGCGGAGGGTGCTGGCCATGAGCTGAAGGGTGCCCTCAAGCTGGTCCCCGAAGGCGCTGTGGCGTCGTTGGGCGGCCCGGCTCACCCAGAGCCGTGGGATGGCGACCGCGGCGCCGAGCAACAAGAGCCCCAACACGGGCGATCCCGACGCCAGCCCGATGCCCAGGCCGATGAATCCGGCCACGGTCACCAGCGTCAGATACTCCGACCCCCTCACGTCGATACCGGCCGTCTCGAGAACTGCGTCGATCCCGCGGCGATGCCTCCGGCGTCGTAGCGCGAATTCCTCCCCGTCCCTGACGGTCTCCCTGTCCCGGAAGAGCCCGAACAGGCCTCTGCGTCGTGGCCTTCCGTCGACCGGACCGGGGAGGATCACCG
>JAUYIV010000036.1 GCA_030688105.1 Actinomycetota bacterium
CGAAGGCGGGATGCATCGGACCCTCGATGACGAAGAGGGTCTTCTCAGCGAGGATCGCGAGCACCGGCAGAACAGCCACCGTGGCAGTCCGTCCGACGCTGAACCGCCGCGGTGAGAGGGCCTGGATACCCGCGTGAGCCACGCTGGCCGCCAGCATTACGATCGCCAACCAGAAGACGGGGCTGGCGAGCTTGGCGGCGGACGCCGAAGCAACGGCGTCGGGCGCCATGGCGGAGCCGGTAATGACCTGCTGGAGCTGTAGCCAGAGATAGAGCAGGGCGAACAGCCCTGTCCACCGCGATAGGCTGTCGAAGACGGGGTCGTCGATCAGCTCGTGCCAGCGGTAGATCCGCCGGCATGCGTAAGCGAGGATGGTCACTGCCGCCAGGGCAGAGGTCAGCGCCGCGGCGAGGAACTGTGGCCCCTGGGCCGGCCCAAACCATCCGGGCTGGCTGGGAAGCAGGGCGAAGAGCCAAGGGATCACTCCTCCGTGCAGGAACAGCGGCGCCAGGACGATCACCCCGAGTGCGAGCCACCAGGCCATCCGTTCGGCCTTTGGACGCTCGCCGGGCCGGTAGCCCACGAGCACGATCCGGTACAAGGGTGAGAACACCCGGGGCAGCCGATCACGGATCTCGTACAGGTCGTGGCGGATGGTGAGGGCGAGATAGGTGCCGGTCAGGACGAAGTAGAGGGTGATGACCGTGACGTCCCACGCCAGCGGAGAGGTCCGGATGGTCTGCCCGAGGTTGGGGAGGATGCTGGTTACGACCCGGTCGGGGCGGCCGAGGTGGACGATGATGTAGAGCCCGGCATTGGCGAGCGCGGCCAGGGTGAGCAGCTCAGCCAGCCGGGCGACCGGCTTCAGCTTGTCCATCCTGAACAGACGAACCGCTGCGGAGACGACGATTCCGCCATGGGCGATGCCGACCCACCAAATGAAAGAGGCGACGTAGAGACCCCAAGGCACGCCACCTCCGGTGCCCCAGTCACTCAGTCCGGTCACGACGAGCCCGTGACGGAGCTGGAACGCCCACGCCTGGGCGAACCACAAGACCCCGATCAGGGCCGCACCCGTCACGAGCAGGAACCGGCGCGATGGGCGGCCCATAGGCTGCAGGACGGCCATGTCACGTTGCGTGAGGGAACCACGAACGCCCGATGTCCTCTCGCTCCTAGGTGCGGTGACGCCGGTGCTCATGGCTGAGCTCCGATCCGCCGGAACCACGGCTTCGGCCCCTCCAGCACCACCCGACGGTTCTCGGTGAACTCCCATGCCTCGTAGGCGACCGGTCCCTCGACGAGCTCGGCCCGGGACGACGGCGGCGAGCCGATGTAGATGACGTTGGGCTCGGTCCCCAAATCCTCGAGAAGCCGGAACGTCGGGAGGTTGCCCCCGCTCTCCGCGCGCCGCTGGGCGAGGTAGCGATTTGGGGCACTGTCAGGGTCGTTCATGTCGCCGACATGGATAGCGTCCATCGGGCAGGCTTCGGCGCATGCGGTCACCCCGCGTGTTTCGGGGTTGTCCTGTCGCAGCGGGCAGAAGTTGCATTTGCCCATCACTCCCCGCGGGGGGTCGCCGGCGACCGCCACACCGCGTGCATCCCTGCGTTGACCCTGGAAGGTGCCGCCGTAGGTTGCAGGGTCACCCCACTGGAAGTAGTTGACCCCGAAGGGGCAGGCCACCTCGCAGTAGCGGCAGCCGATGCACACGTCGTAGTCGGTGAGCACGAGCCCGTCGGAAGGCCGGCGGTGGCGTGCCGTGGTGGGGCAGACCTTGATGCAGGGTGCCTGGGTGCACTGCTGGCAAACCCGGACGAGGAAGCGTGTCCAGTCGTCGTCGGGCTCCTGGAAGGCGAAGACGTAGGACCAGAGGACACCGTCGGAGAGCCCGTTCTCCGTCCGGCAGGCATCGACGCAGAAGAGGCAGCCGTCGCAGCGCTCGAGGTCGATCACCATGCCGAACTGGACCGGCGTCGTCTTCATGGCAGCGACGCCCGCGGCCGAACCCGGTTTGGGGCCGGCTGGTCCATCCAAAGCTCCGCTCCGGTACAGCTCACCGAGGAAGAGAACACCGGCAGCGGCACCGCCGAGCGCGCCGAGCACCTCCCGCCGTGTCATGACCCGCGGCGGCTCCGGCAGCGGTGTCCCACCTTCGGAGCCACGATCCGCGGCGTCCGGCGAATCGGGCCGGTCGTCGCGGCCGAACTCCCGGAGGTAGGCGTTGTGGTAGCGCCGCCCGAACTCCTCGCCGGACAACTCACCGCGATCACCCGTTGAGCGTCACGAGCGACGTGTTGCCCGAGCTCGATGTCGTAGCCTGATCCCTCGAGGACAGCCCTCGCACGAGCCTCCCACAATGTCTGAGGATCGCCACCAGCGAGCCGCTCGGCCATCTTCTCGTCCATCTCCGGGGTCGGGACGCTCACCGCTTCACCCTGTGACATTGATGGTCGAGACCATCCCCGCCTCGAAGTGGCCCGTCAGGTGGCAGCCGATGAACCACTCGCCGGGTTGGTCAATCATCACCTTGAGATCACCGGTCTCACCG
>JAUYIV010000049.1 GCA_030688105.1 Actinomycetota bacterium
GGGAGGCGCGACTCAGCGACTTTCGCGGGAAGGTAATCGTGCTTGGCTTCTTCACGACCACGTGACCGAACTGCCGGCGGGAGGCTCCCGCCAAGGCGAAGCTCCACCGGGAGTTCAAGGCAAAGGGTGTCGAGTTCGTCGGCGTGGGGTTGCGCGAGAACGCGGCGGCGGTCAGGACCTTCGCCCGGGAGTTCGGGATCGACTTTCCGCTCTGGATCGAGCCGCAGGGCCGGAGCCCCGCCGCCTTCGGCCTTTGGGGCCACCCCAGCACAATCCTCATCGACCGGGCGGGCACAGTCGTCGGGCGGGTGCGCGGCGAGCGTGACTGGGACACGGACGCCGCCCGCCGCCTCGTCGAGTCGCTGCTGGAGACCAAACGGTGAGACCTCCGACTCCAACTGAAAGGACACGTCCAAATGAAACGTATGTTTGTGGTGGTCGCGGCGATCGCAGTGATCGGCGTTGGCGTCTACGCCTTCGCTGGAGGCAATGGAGAGCCGGCGAAGCCGGGCACGTTCTCGTCTCAGGACATGATGGGTCAAATGGGCGGCATGATGTCTGGAATGCCGATGCGGCACCCCGGCGAACGGCCCCTGATCACCCGGGCGCTGGAGCAGCGCGAGCAGCTCGGTCTCTCGGCCGACCAGGTGAAGGCCCTCGAGGCGGCCCGCGCGGAGTTCGCCGAGGACGCCGAGCGGCGTCGCGCGGATATCGAGGCTGCCGAGCAGGAGCTCGGTGCGCTGCTCGGCCAGCCCGCGGCCGATCTTTTACAGGCGGAAGCCAAGGTCCGTCAGATCGCCACCCTGCAAGCGGATCTCCGGCTCGCCCGGATAAGGACCCTGGAGAGAGGGAAGGCTATCCTCACCGCCGAGCAGCGGGCGAAGCTCCTGAGCGAGGCCCACGCCGGAGACGGGATGATGTCGGGCCGCGGCGCCGGGGAGATGCAGCGGTTCATGAACTCCGAGCGTGCGCCCCAGGCCATGGCCGCGATGATGGGCATGGCCCGGGGCATGGGCAACGGCGACACCATGCTCGGCATGGTTCGCATGATGGAGATGATGGGCTCGATGGGCGGCATGATGGGTGGCGACGGCGGCGGGATGATGGGCGGCTCGCCCCGCCGCCAGGCGACGCCGAAGAAGGCGCAATGAACAACACCACCTCGAAGGAGAATGCGATGGCGATCGAGACCGCTGAGAAATACTGTCCGATCTGTGGGAAGCACGTGACCGAGCCAACGTTTGACCGCTTCGGCGAATGGGCCTGCTCGCAGGCGCACGCCGACGAGTACGTGAAGGAGGTGCGAGCCCAGAAGATGCGGGCGGCGGCTCCCGCCCCGGAGCAGCAGCCGCAGCAGCCTCCGCGGCAGATGCGCGGGGGCTGAGCGCGGAAGCGGAGGTATGCGGTGAACAGCCCCGCACCCTCCACGCCGATCGTGAGGGACAGTGCGGACGTCGAGCCGGGTGCGGTCTGATCCCGGGCGGCGCCGTGGCGGCGCCGCCCGGAACCGCGTCGGCCGGAGATTCGTGAGTTGAGCTCGCGGCCGCGGCCGCGGACTACGAGCGCTGGGTTACGGGGCAGCGGGCGCTTGCCGAAGATGTCGGCACTGAGCGTCTCGAAGGAGCAGGCGCGCGCCGTCGCGGAGTGCCTGATGAGCCTGAAGTAATGGCCAAACGGAGGCGTAAACGCGTGAATCGAGACAGACGAGGAGGAGTGGACATGACTGAGTCATCGCGGGAAGGCAACGGACAGCGAATCGAACTCTCTGTGGTGCCGGTCGCTTCCAGGAACGGGCCGCCACCTGTCCAGGCGACAGGCCAGGCGCGCTACTGCGCGTTCTGCGGCGCGGAAGTCGCTCAGGGGGGCGGGCCGGAGCGCTTCGGCGAGATCTTCTGCTCCGACGCGCATGCCGAGGAGTTCGTCACAGGCGTGCGGGCGGTTCGGGCCCAGGCTGCCGTCGCGGGTGGCGCCGAGATCCAGCGCGCGAACGGGACCGCCCCGGAGAAACCGACCGGCGCCGCAAAGCCATGGGACTGGAAGATGGCGCTCAAGATGGCCGCCTGCTGCGGCGCGCCCCTGCTCGCGCTCGTCCTGTTGGCCGGTGGAGGCGGGGCGCTGCTCGGCGCAGCCGGATCCCTCCTCCCCTTCCTGGCGTTCCTTGCGTGTCCGCTCGGCATGTACTTCATGATGCGCGGCACGTCGAAGGGGCACCAGCAACAGCCGAAGGACAAAGATCAAGAGAGGTGACGCGACGACCCTGGACATCGCCCGGACGATGGACAAAGCTCGCATTGCTTCCCGGGCCTCCCTCACCCAAGAGGCACGCCTGAGGATGGGCCTTGTGGACGCGGAACGACGGCCGCTAAGGACCGTCGTGCGATAAGCCCTCATTGGACACGGTCCGCCGCTCGACCTGTCCCGCGAGGTGTACGACACGCGCCTCGCGCCCAAGGCGAGCTTCACCACGACAGAGCCCTGGAGGGTGGACCGCCCCGGGCTCGGGCTCCGGCCTCGCGTCGCCGTCGAGCCCGATCACTTCTACACCCGATTCTTCGACGTCTCACGGCGGCAGACCGAGCGACGGACGGCCCCGCCGTAATGCGCGCCGTCCGTCGTCTCACACTCGTGCCTTTCGCCGCACTCTTGTCCTTGGGCACACCCGCGGAGGCCACCCACGAGCTGACCCACCGCTATGTGGTGCTGGGATATGTCCGAGACGGGACGCACCGGCCGATCGCGGGCGGCACGGTCGAGGTGGTCCGCGAGAAGACCGGATTGTCCTACTTCACCGAGAGCGATGCCCAGGGCTTCTACGTCGTTGTCGTCCATCTGCAGGACGAGGATCTCCTGGACACCCTGCGAGTCAACGCAGGGCGGGCGACGATCCGCATCCAGGCCCGGTTCAACCCGCTGAACTCTCGGAGCCATCGAGGGACGAGGGTCGACTTCACCG
>JAUYIV010000014.1 GCA_030688105.1 Actinomycetota bacterium
TCGACCCCCGCCTCGTCCGGCTGGAGCTGGGCGACGCCGTGGTTGGGTGTGACGGCGATCGGCCGCGGCCGATCGACCACAGATCCGTCGCGCTCGCGTACCACGACGGCGGCACCCGATGGGTCATCCGACGGGATCACCATGATCACCTCACCGCCCGGGAGCCGAAGCAGCGATCCCGGTGGATAGTGGCCCATCATCTCGATGAAGAGCCTCAGCAGGTCGGCATCGTAGGCCGTCCCTGCGCCGCTCAACAGCACGTGGAGCGCCTCGTTGGGGGTACGTGCCGGACGGTAGGCACGGTGCGAGGTGATGGCGTCATACGCGTCGACGATCGCAACTATCCGGCTGAAGAGGGCCGGCTCCCGCCCCTGAAGGTCGGGGTACCCTCCTCCGTCGATGCGAGCGTGATGCTCCAGAGCCACGGCTGCGGCCAGCTCCTGGCCCGGCCCCGAGGCCGCCATGATCGTCAGGGCGCCTTCCTGAGGGTGCAGCCGCACCTGAGCCCAATCCTCGTTGGACAGACGACCCTCCTTGAGCAGGGCGGCATCTTCGACCACCACCCGACCGATGTCGTGGAGCAGCGAGCCGAGGCCGAGCAGGCGGATCTGCTCCTTGCTCAGCCCGACGAACCGGCCGAGCGCCATCGAGAGCAGGCAGACGTTGACCGAGTGGTAGTAGGTGATCTCGTCGTGGTTCTGCACCGTCGCCATGAGGAGGGACGACCCGGCGTCGGCGGCGCCACCTGCGATGAACTCGTCGACCACGTCGAGCACCTCACCGAGCTGGAGTGATCGGCTGTCGGAGACGCCTCGCAGCGTGTCGAGCGACTCGGCGTAGGTGCGGCGGAGCCCGGACATGGGGCGGATGTCGAGGTCGGACGTGGACACCGCCCGCTCGTTGATCCTGACGGTGCCTCCAGCCGGCAGGTCCGACGAGTGGCCGACCACGAGGGCGGCGAGATCGGCGAGATCCCGGCGCGTCGCCCCCTTCTGGATCGTTATCGAGTCGATCTTGCGCTGTTTGATCGACTTGAGCAGCGTGTGGAACTCCGTAGAAGCATGCGCCAGCATCGTCCGATCCAGGTAGAAGGCGTCGGCGGCGACGCTTATCACCGCTTCGCCCGGCCCCGCCGTCAGCACCTCGGCAGCGTCGGCGAGGGCGGTGACCGCGGCTTCTTTCAGGTCCTCGTCACCGGCGCGCCGTATCCGCTGGCCGGCATGCGACAGCGCACGGAGAAAGTTACGTCCGAGGAGCTCGCTCATCCCATCCGCTCCAGTGCCGCCCGGGCGGCATCACGGACCGTGCGGTTCGCTCCAAAGGAGGCGCGCTTGGCGGCGAGCTTCTCTAGGGCGGAGCGGGCCGCCTCCGAGCGGCGCTCGGCGATCACGTCCACGAGACGTCGAGCTTCGTCGGAGCTCGGCATCTCCGAGTCGAGCACACCGGCGACGCCGGACACCACGTCGTCGCTGGGAGACGCCCGCAACAGCGAGACCGCCGCCTGGCGCATCTTCGGGCTCTCGTCGTTCAGGGCCCTCAAGGCATAGACGAGCCCGTCGTCCTGGGTGAGGGCCGCGTGGGCGCGCAGCACCTCGATTCGCACTCGATCATCCGGATGATCGAAGACCGCTTCGAGAGCAGGCACCGCCGTCGCTCGCCCGGTGCGTCCCACGGCCGTTGCCAGGTTGCGGACGACGAACCATCGGTGGTCGCGCAGGTAGGGGGTGAGCAGCCTCACGTCGGACCTCCCCGCCACGCCGAGAAACTCGACCAGATGCCGGCGGTTGACCGGAGGGTTCTCGGCCGTGATCCCGGCTACCAGGTACTCGACGAGCGGCTCGCCCCACGCCATGAGTAATGGCGCCGCCGACGGCGGGTCGCCGGCCTTGACGAGCTTCTGAACCAGCTCCTCGAGGAGATCCTCCCTCGACAGCTCGCGAACCGCCTCGGCGACATGTATGGCGAACTCGTGAGGGAACACCGGCGATTCGGCGACGGCCCGCATCCAGGTGCCGGCGGCGGCGAAGTCGCCGCGGCGGATCGCCGCGGCCACCTTGCCCGTCCAGACGCGCAGAACCCTGCGGAATCGCTCCGGACGGTGCTCGATTCGCAGAAGGTCGCGGAGGACGCCAATCCCGGCATGAACGTCGTCGCCTCGCCCCGGGAAGTCGGCGCGCACCCGTTCGAGGAGGGCGGTGTCGGCAGAGCCCGACGGCGAGGTGGAGTCGAATACGGCTCGAACCCGCTCGAATTGCTCGCCGCTCCAGTCGACCCGTTCATCGGGGGTCGTACCGGCGGTAGGTTGATCGCCCATGTCAGAGCTCGATCAGGTGCTCACGAATCGCGTACAGCACGGCCTCGTTGCGGGAGTGGAGTCCCAGCTTGTCGAGGATGTTGCGCACGTGATTCTTCACGGTGTTCTCACTGATGAATAGCACGTGGCCGATGTCTTTCGATGTCATTCCCTTCGCCACGTGCCGGAGCACCTCGATCTCCCTCCCCGTCAGCGCGGGTCGGCGAGGTGCCACGAAGTCCTGGTGGCGGAGGAGCTGAGAGAGGATATCGAGCAGCTTCCCGGTCATCAGCCCGGAGATCGCCGCCCCACCCGAGGCGACGGAGTGGAGCGACCTGGCGAGCTCGTCGAAGGGCGAGTCCTTCACCAGGTATCCCCTGGCGCCCGCCTTGATGCATTCGAGGAGGTCCTCCTCCGACTCGCTGGCACTGAGCATCACGACATGGGAGTCGGGAGACACCGCCCTGATCTTCCCGACTGCATCGAGCCCGGAGACGCCGGGCATGAGGATGTCGAGGAGGACGAGGTCGGGCTGGAGCGACTCGGCCCGGGAGATCGCGGCCTCGGCATCGTCGGCCTCTCCGGCGACGTCGAATCCTTCACGCGCCAACGCGGCGGCGAGGCCGGTTCGGAAGAGATCGACGTCGTCTACGACGAGAACACTGGTCACTCTGGTTCGATCAGCCCGAGCGATCCTCCACGCCGTCGATACAGGACGCCATAACGGTCCGTATCCGCGTTGAGGAACAGATAGAAGCTGTGTCCGAGCAGTTCCATCTGAAGGGCTGCCTCCTCGGGAGCCATCGGTTTGACCAAGAATCGCTTGACACGGTCGATCCGAAGCTCGTTGTCGTCTTCGCTGTGTTCTTCGACGCTCGTCCCACCGTCATTGAGTCGTTTCTCGTTGCGCTGCCGGTGCATGGTGATGATCCGCTCCTTGAGCCGCCGCAGTCGCCTCTCGTACTTGTCGATCGCGGCATCCAGCGCGGCACGGTCATCGAACGCCGACGCCTCCACGCGCACCATCTGCCCGGCAACCTTGGAGGTGATCTCCACCCGGTACTTGTCGCCGGAGATCCGGGGGTTGCGCTCTGCGGAGAACTCCACATCGATGAACTCTCCGTCGTCGAACACCCGTGTGGCGTGGTCGACCTTGCCGACTGCGAGCTCACGCAGGTCGTCGGGGAGACTCATGTGCGTTGCATGGACGCGGATCTCCACGGAGATCTCCTTTCAGGGACGACTTCGAACCAGGACTGGTTCGCGAGGATCGATAGGGGGCCGGAGGAGGGTGGCCGGGGCAGACCGCACAGGCGAGCACCACTTGGGGGCTCGTCTGCGGGCCCGTCTACGTGGCACCCAGGCCTCCCGGACTACTCGCTCCCCCTGTGGGCTGTGCCGTCATCGTACCCATCGTCCGACGGCATGATCAGGGTCGAAGGCCCGCCGTTGCCGTGACGGCGCGGCTCAGGCCCGTGACCGCTGCGGCCACGCCGATGGTCGTGCCGGTCGTGACGACGTCATCGATGAGCACCGCCGCCCGGTCCGCACGACGGATCGCCACGAAGCGCGGGTGACCGCGATGCCGCCCCGCCGGACCTGCCCGGCGAGCGACCCACATGGCCGGACGGAGCGCCTCGACCACCGGCAGCCCCGTAATCGAGGAGAGGGATGTGGCAAGCTCCATCGCAGGGTCGACGCCGTGACGCCACCGCCGTGCCTTGACCCGCGGCACCGGGACCAGAGCGGTCGTGGTCTCCGGCAGGACGAGAGCCATGGCACCCGCCAGCGGTCCGGCGGCCGAGAGCAGCCCCTCATACTTGAGCCGATGGACCAGGCGCCGGGCGGCGCCGGTGTGTCCAAAGCCGGAGCGGACGAGCACCCCGCGCAGGTACCGCTCCGGGGCCGGGCCGAGGGTCCCCAGGCACGCCCCGCACAGAGAGCCCGCCGCGGGCTCGGCACAGGAAAGGCAGATCATTGGGGTAAACCCTCTACAGAGGGTGTGACACGCGCGGTCGTCGCCCGTCGCCCGTCGCCCGTCGCCCGTCGAAGAATCAAGTATCAAGAATCAAGAATCAGGAATCAAGAGAAGTCTTGGCTCTTGACTCTTGACCGTCGCCCGTCGCGGTCGCCTTCCACCCACGGGGAGCGGGGGGAGGAAGGCGACACTGCGATGAGCCGAAGAGCCCTGAACTCGAGGCCGGCCTTGCCGGCGACGGGCGACGGCTCTTGGGGGACTAGTCCGCGGCGGGGGCGAGAATGATCCGCCGGCGAACACCGAACGCGTTGTGCCAC
>JAUYIV010000055.1 GCA_030688105.1 Actinomycetota bacterium
TGGCCGTCGGGGCCGGGAGCCCTGGCCCGATCGTCGCGGGTATACGCCGCCCCCTCGAGCACTCGCCCCAGGGCGCCGAGATCGTCGAGGAGGTGGCGGTCCGCCAGTGCCGGCGCCGTGGCGTCGCCATCGACCTGGTCCGCGAGCGGAGCCGATGAGGCCCCCTCGTCCGCATCCGGAGCGAGAGGCCCTGTCGAAGTGCTCGCCTGTTGCCGCCACGGTAGCGATGCTCCGCCCGCCGCCCGCCCCGGCGCTATCGTCCGTCCTTCGGAACGCGCTCATCAAGAGCGGCTGAGGGACAGGCCCTTTGATGCCGCGGCAACCGGCGAACGCACGGTGCCAATGCCTGATCGATGAGAGCCGGAGCGGATCTCCGCTCGAGGCGCTCGTGAGCGTGTCGAGGAAGGAGGTCCGCAATGTCGAGCACCCGCACCGTCCATCTCGTGGGGACCATCCCCGCGGAGAGCGCCCGGGAGGCCATGGCCCTCGTCGTCGACCGGGTCGGCGATCGGCTGGGGGGCCACATCCCCGACGGGGAGACCGGCAATCGGAGCAACTGGATCAACCGGCTGATCGAGTCCCTCCGCACGCACCCCGATCTGGAGCTGAAGCGCGACGGCGAATGGACCAGCTACACAGACACCCCGGCTTTCCGGGTGAGGCGGGGCCATCGGTTCCGGTCGGTCGACCTCGACTACCACGACTACTTCGTCGAGTCGTGGGACGAGTTCGAGAAAGTGAAGGGCGAGCTGGGGCGGCCCGACCTCTTGTTCCAGGTGGGGATCCCGGGACCGATCGACGTCGCCTTCGCCGCCTTCGGCTTCAACCCCATCGGGGGCCTGCGTAACGCCCGGCCCTTCGAGGAGGCCACCGCCGAGCACATCCGGAGGATCCACGCGCGTGCCGGCGACCAGGTGGTGTACCAGCTGGAGATCCCCATCGAGGTGGAGATGGCGATCCGTATGCGGTTCCTGGGCCGCCCGGGGATCGGCTGGCTCGCCGGCCGGATCCTCGACTTGGTCGAGGCATCGCCCGAGGGGACCCGCTGGGGGTTCCACCTCTGCGTCGGCGACCTCAACCACCGCTCCTTCAGCCGGCTGAAGGACGCCGCCATCCCGGTCCGGCTGGCCAATGCACTCATCGCCAGGTTCCCGAAGGGCCGCCGGCTCGAGTTCGTCCACATGCCCTTCGCCCACGCCGTGGAGCCGCCGACCACCGACGAGTCCTTCTACGCGCCGCTGCGCAACCTGGCGCTGCACGACGGGGTGCGCTTCGCCGCCGGTTTCGTCCATGAGGGCCAGGACCTGGAGACGCAGCGATCGATCCAGGAGACCATCGAGCGGCAGGTGGGCCGCCCGGTGGACGTGGCCGCCGCCTGCGGGCTGGGGAGGCGGGACCTCGAGCACGCCCGAGCCAATCTCGACCTGAGCAGGCGACTGGCGGAGTAGCGAGGCGGAGCGCCGCCCTACGGGCCGGCGAGGTTTTGCGCGCGCTCGACGTAGGCCGATATCGAGTGGAGGGTGAGGGCGGCGGACTCCTTGATGCGCCCGAGGTGGGTCAACCGGTGGGCGAGGTCATCGAGGGCGATCCGCCAGCCGCTCGCACCGACGTGGGCGGCGCCGGCCCGGTCGAAGTAGATCCGCTGGCCGACGTGCCGGTATCCCAGGAGGAGGAGCGGCACCCGGGTGACGAGATCGACGTGGTTGATCGACCGGAATGTCCGGTCTCCGACGCGCTCACCGAACAGGCGTCCGAAGTCGTGATGCCCCACCCGCGGCTGACCGTAGGTGTAGACGGCGGCGACCGGATGGCCCGCCCGGTCGGCGCGGACTGCGGCGAGCACGGCCAGGGCGCCGCCAAGGCTGTGCCCGGTGAACACCACCGGCTTGCCGGTCTGTTCGATGACGGGGAGGACCTCCCGCCACACCTCTTCGACCCCGCCGTCGAACCCCGAGTGGATCCGGCCGAACTCGCCGGCGATCGGTCGGAACCGGGCGTTCCGGCTCCAGTCGATGGGGTTGGCCTCGCTCCCGCGGAACGCCACGTGCAGGTGTTCGGTGCCGGCCGCGGAGAACGCCTGTGTCGACGCTGCGGAGAACCACCGGAAGTCGGTCAGCCCGAGCGCGGCGACGGCGTCCTGGGCCCGCAACCGGTCGTGGTACGCCGCCGCGGACAGCTGAACCGTGAGCCGGGCGAGCGTGGTGTCGAACGGCATGGACCCCTCCTCCTCGCCACTCTACCGAGGAAGGTCCTGGGAGGTAGCCCGTCCGATGAGCGATCCGGCCAGCCCGCCCTTCCTGAAGCCGAGGGGCTCGCCGGGATCATCTCCTTCGACAGGGATCCCAACGAACGATCTGCTGCCATCAGGAGCCTCAGCCGCTTTTGGTGCCGCCAGCGGCCCGTCGAGGGATCACGGTGGTCCGCAATCAAGCCGGCTAGCGAGGGCTTGGCTCGCGAAGCGTCCCCGGGCCTCACTCGCCGGGCAGCACCGGTGTCGCCGCCTCGCCGCGGGTCCAGGCCTGGAGGTACTCGTAGGGCCACACCTCGCCCCGCCGGGTCTCCCAGTCCCCGGGACCGCCGGGCCGGGAGATCCCGAAGTGGACGTGGGGGAGGTTGGCGTTGCCGGTGTCGCCGACCGTCCCGATCACCTGGCCGGCCCGTATCCGCACGCCCGGCTCGATCCCGGGTTCCACGGTGGCCAGATGGGAGGCGTGGTAGC
>JAUYIV010000056.1 GCA_030688105.1 Actinomycetota bacterium
ACGGGTTGGCGAGGCTCTTGTGCTGTCGCGCGAAGTTGTAGTGCAGGGTGTAGAGCGCGACCGCTGCGGCGTGGTTCTCGACCTTCTTGGAGAACCCGTTGGTCAGCCGGGTGAACCGGCGCATCCCCATCCGCATGGTGAGGTTCTGCCGTTCGACGTAGCTGGTGCTGATCTTGTCGGGGTCGGGGTTCCCCATGACGACCCGGCCCTCGACGCCGATGCAGCGGGCCGGGGAGTAGCGACGCTGGTCCTCAGCGGTGGAGCCGTAGAGCTTGTGGAGCACCGCGAAGTCCACCCGGTCCCGCATGAGAGAGTCCACGACCGTGAGGTAGAGGTTCAGCCCGTCGGTGGTGAGTTGGATGGGCCCGCGGAGCCGAGACTGCAGATCGTTGATGAACGCATACGCGTCGGCCAGGGTGCGCTCCCCAACCAGCCAAGACGGAACGAGCTTGGTGTCGGCGTCGATGGCGACCCAGGTCCACACGTCGCCGTAGCCGGGGGTGCCCTTGAAGTCCTCGGGGACGTTCTTCTGCTTGGAGTAGCAGAACGACCAAATCTCGTCGGCCTCGACGGTTTTGCAGTCCAGGTTGCGCAGGGCCGTGTCCTGGTAATCGGCGCAGGCTTGCCCTAAATCGACCAGGAGCTTGGTGACGGTGTTCTTGGCGGCTCCGGTGACGCGAACGGTGCCGCGGATGCTCATGCCTTCGGTGAGGCATCCGATGATCTGTCCCCGACGCTCCGTGCTCAACCTGTTCATACTGACTATTATGCCTGACCGCTTAGGGAAAGTCAACTAGTTTGGTTTCCTGGCTTGTAAAATCTTGACCGCCAATGTAACATGCGCCCAGAATGAATCCACTCAACCCCATCGCCGAAGG
Source organism: Actinomycetota bacterium (assembly GCA_030688105.1). Classification (GTDB taxonomy): domain Bacteria; phylum Actinomycetota; class Acidimicrobiia; order Spongiisociales; family UBA11373; genus JAUYIV01. The sequence continues at coordinate 879 of JAUYIV010000056.1, forward strand.
CATGTTCCGAGGCCGGGCCTTCGCGGACGAGATTGCCCAGCGTCACCGCGCAGCGTTCAACGACCTGCCGATCACCAAGATGGCCCGAGCGCACAACATGAGGTCGGCAATCCAGGCACTGACGCTCAACGATCAGGTGGCGGGGTTCGCCCTCGTAGATGATTACCTGTGGACCGGACGCGTCGAGGTCGTCCACATCGACTCCGGTCAGCATTACCTTCTGAAAGCCCGCAACGCGATTCCCTTCGAAACGTCCAACCAGCGCAGCTTCTTCGAGGACATCGAAACGCCCCCTGGCGCAAACCCCCTGATGCTGTTGCTCTACGAGTTCGGAATGAGCACCCTCATCCTCGCCCAAGCTCCGGTCGATCGGCTCCGTCTCGACGGTCACATCCGATATCGACTTCTCGGTGAAATCGCTGACGCCGGTGTCTGGTCCACCGACGACGTGCCGGGAATCGCCCCCTTCGACCAGGGAGCCGAAGACGACTTCGGCGACCTCTCCGACGATGTGCGGCTGCTCGGCGACAAAGACGGAGACCAGCAGTGAATCGCCTGAAGGCGGTCCGCGAAATCGACGGCTGGACCCAGCACACCCTGAGCGAGATGCTCGGAGTCTCGACCGCCCTCATCTCGCTGGTCGAAACCGGCCGGCGACCCCTTACCTTCGACATCTCGCCGACCGGGTACTCCAACGAACGATTCGACCTCCCCGACATGTCCGAACCACTGCACCGGCAGAAGACCGCCACCCGCGTCACCGACACATATCGCGCGAAGGAACTCGTTCGGCTCGGCGGCGAGATCTTCACCGAACTTCGCGACCGCACACCGAATGCCCCGAAGGTCAGACTCGACCGGCTTCCCGCTCCTCGGAGCATCGAAGAGATCGAGTCCGTGGCGGTCGAGCTCCGCCTGTTGTTGTCCCTGGAAGCCTCAGGCCCGATCCGCAACCTCACCGCCGCGGTTGAGCGGGTTGGTGTGTGCTTGATCCCCCTCGTGGGATTGCCCGGCATCGACGGTCTGTCCGCATGGGTAAACGGCCAGCCAGTTATCGGCCTTTCACCCGCCGTACCAGGCGACCGATTCCGGTTCTCGCTCTCCCACGAACTCGCCCACCTTCTCTTCCATCACCAACGGAGCGAGAACGCTGAGAACGAGGCCAACCGCTTCGCGGGAGCACTCCTGGTGCCAAGGGATGACCTCGATCTTGCGCTCAGTGGAACCTCACCCACCCTGAAAGACTTCATCGGACTCAAGGCAAGCACCGGGATGTCCGTCGCTGCCCTCGTCTATCGCGCGCACGAACTCGGTCATCTCGACGACAGCCGCTACCGATCTCTCCAAATCCAGATGGCGCGCTGGCGTCGAAGTGAGCCGGGCGAGTTCCCGCCCGTCACCGGAGCACTACTTCCCAGGCTGGTAGAAGAGGCTGGTGGGCACTCAACCGTGGCTGCCGATCTCAAGATGCCGGTCCGCCACGTAAGCGAGGTCACAAACTGGTCAGTGCTCCGAGCCGCCTGACTCCTTGGCCCACCGAGCAGCCGCGGCTTTGCGGGCAATCTCAGACCGTTCCTCAGGGGTGAGCTTGTCGGCGCGGGCCTTGCCGCCCTTCTGTCCCCCGAGCCGTCCCAACTCGACCGCGGCGGGGTTCTTGCCCTCGTAGGGGTCGTCGCCCTGATCGTCGGGATCGACCGACTGGGCGACAATGGCGGCGGCCCGACTGTTGAGGTCCGTGGGTTTGCTTGACCGCTTGGGCATACCCGAACGGTAAGGCATAGCGGGGGCGGGGTCAACCTCCGTCAGAATCAAATTGACCCACTACCGATCTGCGACCTATGGCCGCAGACTCCTAGCATCCGCGCTATGGCGAAGGCCGCGTACCTGCGCGTGTACCTGCCGGCGGAGCGACTCGACGAGCCGCTCGTGCATGTCGCCGAGGTCGACGCGAGGGGCCGCGTGCTCACCCGGGGCGAGTACGGCGTGTGGGAGGAGTCGGTGCGAGAGGACGCCTTCGTGCTCGAAGACGAGGGCCGTCGGTATGTCTGCCCGCGCTATCCGAGGTTGCGGATGCTCGAGGGGCTCCTCGCGTTTCGCAACGCCTATAGAGGCCCGACCGCTTCGATGCTCGTGCCGGAGGCGACCGCGGTCCGCGCGGCTCGCGAGCTCGACCGGATCCAGGAGAGGTTTCCCACGGCGCGAAGTCACATCCTCACCTCGCCGTTTTTCGTCCCACTCCGGTGGTTTGCGGCATTCGACCCCTCCGAGCGTCTGCTCGTCGAGGACGAATCCAACCTCACCGTCCGCTATCGAACCCGGATGCGCGACGCCCTCAAACGGATGCGACGGTCGGCGCTGGTGCTCGAAGAGGCGGGATTCGACGATGCGATCGTCGCCCAGGTGTCGGACCTGGTCCGATGGATGGAGCCGTTCCCCCAGCGGGGGATTCTCGAGTTGGACTACGGGGAGGTCGCTTCGCTCTTCACGAGGGCCGAGCTGGCCATCGACGAGTCGGCGGCCGAGGTGGCCGCCAGCATCACCGCTCTCGAGGAGGGCGACTACGAGGCCGCAGGCGAGCACTACTCGGCGGTGGCCTCCCGGTGGGCCCATGCCCAGTCGCTGGTGTATGCCAACTGATCCGGCGGACTCGATGCCGGTCGACCGGGTCGAACGTCAAATTCGCGAGGCGATCGACCGCGGCGAATTCGATGCCCTACCCGGGGCGGGCAAGCCACTGGACGACGTCGACCGGCAATACGACCCCGGATGGTGGGCGAAGCGTTGGGTGGAGCGAGCCCATCGCGAGGATGCCGTGGCGGAGTTGCGCCTCAGGATCCGATCCGAGGTGCCCCGGCTCAAGGTGGCGCTCGACCGGGATGACGCGAAGCGGCGCATCGCGGAGCTGAATGCGCTCATCGCCGAAGCGAACGAATATCTCGGCAAAGCGGAACGAATTCCACCAATCACCTGGTGACCCTCCTCGGGATCCAGGGGCGGAACCGACCCGCCCTTTGGACCATGGGGCGCTGTTCAAACAGACGGCCGTCGGACCCGCACTCCGATGGAGGGGTTCAGATCGAGGGTGCCGCCGAGGCGGCTGGGACGTGGGTCATCGAGGTCGCCGGCCACCCGCCGCGGACGAGGGCGACCGCCTGAGTTCGAGTCGGCTACACCCCGGCGAGTGTCTCGAGCGCCGGGTCGAGCGCCGGGTCGGTCTCGAAGGTGAAGTCCTGCCAATTCCCTGAAACCTCGATGTCGGGGACGATGCCGTCACGCTCCCAGTCGGCGTCCGGATCGGACCGAGGGCGAAACACCTCGGCGGCGATCCAGACCATCGATCCCCCTTCCAGGGCGAATCCGTGGAGGGTCTCGACGTTGCCGATGGTGGTCTTGCCGATCACGACGGATCGGTCTCGGGCACCGAGGATGCCGGCGACGATTTCCCCGTAACTCTCTGTGTGCTTCCCTACGAGTATCGCCAACGGAACGGTGTCGCTGTTGTGCACCGGGTCCGCCTCGAGCGATAGCGCCCGCGTGCCGTCACGGCTGAGATAGTCCCCGACGGTGCCCCCGATGAACATGGACATGATCGGCTCGGCCACGACACTGGAGCCACCACCATTCGGGCGCAGGTCGATGATGAGCCCGTCCAGCGGGCCGAATTCCTCGAGGGCGTCTCGCACCTGGTCGTCGATCGTCATGTCGAAGAAGGTCGGGATCAGGACGTAGGCGACGCGTCGCCCATCATCCACTGGGACCAGAGCAGCGTGGATGGCGACGTTGCCCTGGACCCGGGCCCTAACCGCGGCAACGGAACGCTCCTCCTCCCCGGGCGACCGAACCGTCATCACCACCAGGCTGCATTCGGGGCCTCGCAGGCGGTACGAGCGCGCTGCCGGGTCGTCACCCATGGGGAGGCCGTCGACAGCCACGATGCTGTCGTGGGGGCGCAGCCCAGATCGATCCGCGGGCGATCCGGGGAAGACGTTGACGATCGTTACCAGACCTTCATCGAAATCGGTGACCGCGAGGATCCCGATACCCACGTAGTCGTTGTCTCCGGAGAAGATCTCGTCGAGTGTGGCGACCTCCTCGGGGGTCTCGAAGCGAGAGTGCTCATCCCCCAGGGACTGGACGAGGTCGGAGATCCGCTCGTAGAGGGTTGCGGTCGCCATGCCGTGCTCGATGTCGGCGGCGAGGATGGCCACGGCCGAGCCCCAGTCGGCGCCTCCGAGGCTGGGGTCGAAGTAGCCGTCCCGTACGAGATCGTCGATGGTCTCCACGAGGAGCAGCTGACGCTCGGTCGACAGCTCTTCCGGTGGGAGGGTCGTCGGCGGAGGATCGTCGAGCGGGAGCGTGGTGATCGTGGTATCGGCGCACTCGGGCGGGACGTAGGGTGAGCCGGCGATTGTGGTCGAGGTGGTCGACCCGGTGGCGCCGTCCGTCGTCGAGGTACCGGTGCGTGTGGTCGAGGTGGCGGAGCCGGTAGTGGCGCGAGTGCAGGCGGCCATAGAGAGGACGACCATGCAGACTGCGGTGATCCGGCGGAGCGTCACGCGGCCTCCCGGGACCTCGGTCTGGCGAGGGTACCGGCGGGATCGGGATAGGCGCCTCGTGCTGGAGGCTGGAGGCTTCTCATCTGTGGTCAGGGTCAGAATGGGTGCCGTATCGGCCGAGCCAGGCGAGGCTCATTGGAGGCTCCGTCGAGACCGAACCGGGCTCGATGGGGCACGACAGTCCGGCGCAGAGGGACCTCGAGAGCCCGGACAGGCAAAAGGGGCACGGGTATATACTCCGCGCCGCCTCCGGGCCTGACGAGGGGGTGTCGGGTGTATCCTCGCCCGCGCCGCCCCCATCGTCCAGCGGCCTAGGACGCTGGCCTTTCAAGCCGGTAACACGGGTTCGAATCCCGTTGGGGGCACGCTGGGGGCGTGGTGAAGCCTGGAGTTCACGCCGGCCTGTCAAGCCGGAGATCGCGGGTTCAAATCCCGTCGTCCCCGCCAGTGCCTTCCGGACACGGTCAGGTAGCTCAGTTGGTAGA
>JAUYIV010000058.1 GCA_030688105.1 Actinomycetota bacterium
TGCAGATCGTCCGATTACTGCGCCAGCACGTGCCCGGATTCGAGCACTGCTACATCGTGGATACGGCGAGCCAACTGGGGGTTCGCGATTCCCGTCGCATAGTAGGCGACTACGTGCTCACCGAGGAGGACATCCTGCTGATCGTGGCGTTCGAGAGAGCGCTGCCATGAGGGTGGCTCGCCGAATCAGGTTCGACGAACGGGGACTGACCAGCCTGGAGTGGCTCGGCGTCATCCTCCTGGTGGTCGTCCTGTTGTCTCTCATCCCCCAGTTCCGCGCAGGCCTCGACTGGGCGTACGAGACACTGGTGGGCAAGAACAACATCGGCCCCGACGGGGAGCCCCGGCCGGGAGTCCTCGTGCGGGGCCTCATCGTGGCGTTCGGGGCGATCCTGGTATTCGCCGGGACGGTCTTCATCATCAACTACACGAACCTCGGGCGGCGGCTGGCCTTCCTGGTGACCGGAGCGGCCTTCTTCGGCTTCCTGTCGATCGTCGGGCTGCTCTACACGCTCTACGCACCGCGGGGGCTGCGCCCGACCCTGATCGAGGGGCTCAACGCCTTCCAGATCAGGATCCTCCCCGGGGCGCTGATGCTGGGCTCGATCATCCTGTTCGCGATGTTCGTGGCGGCGTTGGCGCGCCTTGAAGCCGAGGAGAGCGAATAGGACGAACAACGGCAACCGGCTGTGGACCGTCAGCCGTCGGCCGATTCAGGACCCGTTCCTGTTCAAGTAGAACGACAGCACCTGTATCTCGGTCGATAGATCGACGCGGCGGATGTCGATACCGTCCAGCGGCTTGATCACCGTCGGCGCGAAGTTGAGGATCGAGCGGATCCCGGCGGCGGCGAGCTGATCGGCGACCTGCTGGGCGGCGTGCGCCGGAGTGGAGACGATCCCGATCCGAGCCCCCCGTTCGCTCACCACCGGACCGAGGCGGGACATCGGCTCCACGGTGAGGCCGTCGACCGACTGGCCCACCTTGCGCGGGTCGGCGTCGAACAGGCCGACTATCTGAAAACGGCGCTCACCGAACCCGGAGTAGTTCGCAAGGGCACGGCCGAGGTTCCCGACGCCGACGATGACGACTGCCCAATCGCGCTCGAGCCCCAACTCGAGGCCGATCTGCAGCCTGAGGCGCTCGACGTCGTAGCCGACGCCGCGCACGCCATAGGAACCGAGATAGGAGAGGTCTTTGCGCACCTTGGCGGCGTTGACGCCCGCCATCGCCGCCAGCTCGTCGGAGGCCACACTCCCCTGGCCCGCGGGCAGGTCCTCGAGGCACCTGAGGTACACCGGGAGACGCTGAACGGTGACCTTGGGAATCGCCGGTTTCACAACCGCGCAATATAGACCCGGCCCGGGAGTCGCCAGTCAGCGCAGGGCGCGGCGCACGTCGCGACGGCCGAAGCGACCCCACAGGACCTCGACGCCGTCTCGCAACACGACCGGGACCCTGTCACCGAATCGATCGCCCAGAGCCGGGTCGGCGTCGACGTCGCCGATCGAGAGGTGGTGACCCCGACGCGCCACCGACTCCTCGACCCAAGGCAGAGCCCGGTGGCACAAATGGCAGCCGTCGCGGGTGAGAAAGAGCACCTCGCTCATGGCGGCAGGTGGTACGGCGCCGGTGGCAGGTGGCAGGTCGGCCCAGGCGGCCTCCCCGATCGGAAGGAGGCTCCGCGACCCGGGGACTCCCGCCTTCCGCCGCCTGCGGGCCGGTCGACCCGTCGCATGGTCGATCGCGACCGAGTCGCTACCGTCGCCGGAATGCGCCCCGCGACCGTCATCACCATCGTCCTGCTCCTCCTCTTGCTGGTCGTCGCCGCGGTCGCCTTCGTAATCCGGCTCCAGTCGGCAACATAGACGGAGTCGAGACAATCCAAGAGTCACGAGTCTCCACAGGAGCGAGGACTCTTGACTCTTGACTCATGACTCTTCGTGATCTCACCCGCCGCGGGCCGGCGACTTGAACACGACCCCCATGCCTTCCCCGAGCCTGAGCTCCTCGTCCGCCCGGCCGCTCGGGACCGCCACCGCGATCATCCCGGAGGAGTCGACGTGGACGATCGGGTCGCCGCCCGCTCCGTAGCCGCCCCGCCACTCGAGCTCATGCTCGATGGCGCCCACCTGCAGCACCACGATCCCGCCCGGGCGAAGCCCGATCAGCTCGAGGTCCTGCGGAGACACATTGGTCTGGGCGTTGCCGAACCGGTCCACCCACCACACCTCGCCGGACACCGCGTTGTCGGTGTGCTCGACGAGGGGCAACAGCAACGGCATCAGCGAGTCCGGCGACGCATCCGGGCCCAGATCGTCGAGCCTCGCCTCGCCCGAGGCGAGGACCGCGGCGGCGGGCGCGAAGACGTCGCGCCCATCGAAAGTGGCCCCTGCGCAGGGGAGGCGATACTCCTCCGCTTCGAGAGACACGATCCGGGTGGCACCCCCCACGATGGCGACCGCCGGAGCGAGCAACCCGTTGTCGGGCCCGACGAAATGACCCCATCCCGTCTCGGCGGCAATCGCCCGGCGAGTGCTCCCCACACCGGGATCGACCACGGCCAACACCACCCCGTTCGGCATGTACTGGATCGCCCGGGTGAGCGCGAGAGCACCAGAACGCACATTGCCGCGACCGATGCCGTGGGTCACATCGATTACTTCGACGCCCGGTGAGATGCGGCGGATCACCCCATGGACCACGCCGACGAACTCGTCGGCGTTTCCGAAGTCGCTGAGGAACGCGATGGGCCGGACCGCCACGCGGGCGACATTACCCGTCCCGGTACTGGACCCGGCAGGGGTACGATCGAGGGCAGACGCACACGACAGACCACACGAGTCGACGACTGTTGGCGGGAAACTGCCCGCTGGCGACCTGGAGCTGGTGACCGCATGACAGACGTCCACGCCGGGTTCATCGACGACCTCGTGCGTCGACGCGGCGTCGTGATGCTCATCGGATCCCCGGACACCGGGAAGACCACCTTTGCCCTCCGGTTGATCAGGGCCGCGCTGAACGCCGGGCGTACCGTCGCCTTCGTCGACGGCGACACCGATCAGTCGACGGTGGGCCCACCGGCGTGTGCCGGCCTGGCGGTGTTCGAGAGCCCCGCAGACGTCGAGGGGCCCATCGAGGCGGAGCGGCTCCATTTCGTCGGAGCGATCGGCCCGGAGGGAGTCATCCTCCAACAGGTCGTGGCCACGGCGGTCCTCGTCGAAGAAGCACGCGAGCGCGCCGATCTGGTCGTGGTCGACACCACAGGAACGGTTTCGGGCGTCGTCGGCCAGACGCTCAAGTACCACAAGATGGAGGTGTGCCGCCCCGACGTCGTGATCGGCTTTCAGCGCGGGGCAGAACTCGAGCCTCTGGTCGGGATGCTGCGCAGGTTCTTTACGGCCGATGTGGAGGTGGCGGCCGTCGACCCGGACGTCAGGCCCTTGAACCCCGAGGACCGGCGGGCGGCGAGAGCCAAGAGCTTCGCAGCCGCCTTCGCCGAGCCGCTGCAGCGATGGCGGGTTCGGAACACGGTGTTCGCTCCCACCCTCCCGGCCGGGCTCGACGTCACCCGGCTCGAAGGTGTTCTCGTCGGGCTCCAGGACGGGTCGGGCCACTGCCTCGGCCTCGGAGTCCTCGAGCATGACGACGGGGTCCTGAAGGTGGTCACCAACGGGGGTGAGGGGATGCGCGGCCTGTGGCTGGGCTCACTGCGTCTCGACCTCGAGACGTTCGAAGTGTCGAAGGTGCGTCTCGGCGATCTGATGTTCGGCGTGTAGGGCCTCCGGCCCCACACGCCGTTGCCCGTTCCCCGTTGCCCGTTACCCGACTCACTCTCCATTCCGGGCAACGGGAAACGGGTGACGACTCTCCTCAGCCTGCC
>JAUYIV010000070.1 GCA_030688105.1 Actinomycetota bacterium
AAACCGGACGCGAGCTGATCGCGTGGGTTGCACGCGAGGCTGTACGAGACAGTTTCTGCGGTGGAGGATGAAGGGTGGGGGGTCTGGAGCCTCGATGCGAGCCGATCCTTGGAGGCGGCAGGAGATTCGGCCCCTCGGGACCCCTGTCAGGACATCACTGCTCCGTCGATCCTGTTCGAGGTCGCGATCACGCTGCAATGCTGAGGTCCCACAACCGATGGGGTCTGTGCCTATCGCTGCTGACGCTCGCCGCGCTCCAGTCAGAAGCGCGTGCAATTGGCCCTGTGATGATGCCACCAGCGATGAGGCAAGGACCAAGAGCGTGAGCGACCCGCTGCTCGCCTCCGCGAGTCGCTCTGTCCCAGCCATCGCGGGGGCCTCTTACGGCTCCCGGTGAGGGGCGAGTGGTAAAATGTGGCCGAAAGCCTCTGATAGCGGACTGATCCATGGCCGATGACTAGTGCAATTGCGTGAAGGCACATAGTCCGAACGGGGGCAATGACAGGTCATGATGAGGTCCTCTCTCAGGAAATCTTCGGCAACACCGCTGCTCGCGTTTGGTGTCTCGATGCTGCTGGTGGGCCTTCTTGCGATGTCGGCATCGCGGGCCGCCTTCGCCTCCACCACGGACAACAGCGCGAACGTGGTCGGTGCGGGAACCGTCGACCTGGTCGGCGAGGGCCCGGGTCCGGCCCTGTTCAACGCCTCCGCCCTCATCCCCAACCACACCGTGGCGAACTGCATCGTGATCTATCACGACACCGCCCGAAATCCGCGAGCCGTGAGGCTGTATTCCGGTGGATTCACCGATTCGGGAAACCTCGCGGACTACCTGAATCTCACCATCGAGGAAGGTACCGGAGGTTCATCCGGCAACTGCGCCGGCTTCGCTGCACAGAACACGATCACGGTCGGCACCCTCACCGACTTCAACACGAATCACACCAACTACGCCACCGGCGTAGGCTTGTGCTCCGTCGCGACACCCCATTCGATGACCTATCGGATCACCTTCACACTCGACGCGGCCACACCGAATGCTCAGCAGGGCGAGAGACTGACTGCGCTGGTATTCATCTGGGAAACCCTCGACGGCTGACCGGATGCCCGGCTTCGGTTACCGATTCGCAGGGAATCTTCACGCAGGTGTCGGCATTCCCCGTACCGGTCCACCCGCATCGCTTCCGCGACAGCAGGCACTATCGCTTACCCTAAGCGGCCGCGGGGTCACTGAGTCCCACCAGCGCCGTTGAGCAATCCGTGCTCGCAGCAGTCCTCCAGACTTGCGAACGCCCCCTCCTCGACGAGCCAGTTCACGCGGTCCGCTCCGGCTGCGCCGGGCCCGCCGCACATTGGTCGCTTTGAAGTGCGGCGGCCACGGGATTGGGGGTTCGAAGTTGCTAGTACGCGATTGGCAACGTGCTCGGCCCCTCGGGACCCCTGACCTCGCCATCTCGCCCCTGGGATTGCTTTCGGCGGCTGACATCGGAGATCCGACTTCACAGACCCAGAGAGAGAGGCCCGGTCGTGCGACCGGGCCCCGCCCTGTCGACTCTGAACCGTCGACTGGCTACTTGACTTCGACCGTGGCTCCGGCGCCCTCGAGGGCGGCCTTGGCCTTCTCGGCATCCTCCTTGGAGACGTGCTCCAGGACGGGCTTGGGCGCCTCGTCGACGAGCGCCTTCGCCTCCTTGAGACCCAGACTGGTGAGGCTCCGGACCTCCTTGATCACCTGGATCTTCTTTTCGCCCGCCGCAGTCAGGATGACATCGAACTCGTCCTGCTCCTCGACTACGGCCGCGGCCGCCCCGCCCCCGGGCATCGCCATTGCCGCCATCGGGGCGGCTGCGGTGACGTCGAACTTCTCCTCGAACTCCTTGAGGAACTCGGAGAGCTCGAGCACGGTCATGTTGGCGAAGACCTCGAGCAGGTCGTCGTGGCTGAGCTTGGTTGCCATGGTCTATTCCTCCCCGGCCTGATCGGCCGTGCTCTCATCTGTAGTGGTCGCCTCCCCATCTGAGGCGGCTTCGTCGGCCGCCGCGGATGTCTCGGCAGTGCTCTCCTCGTCCGAGGTGGCCTCGGCACCGGCCTCGGCCACGGCCGACCCCTCGGGTGGGGATGTCGGTTCATCGGCAGGGGGCTCCGCCGCGGGGGCGGGCGCCTTATCGGCGAGTTGCTTGATCATCGAGGCGAGGTTCCGCGGCAGGGCGGCCATGAGGCCGGCCATCGTCGCCATCGGTGCCTTGAGTGCCCCCCCGACCCTGGCGAGGAGGACATCCCGGGGCTCGAGGTCGGCGAGAACCGCGACCCGCTCCGGTGCCAGCAGCTCGTCGCCGAGCAGAGCTCCCTTGATGATCAGGCGGGCATGGTCCTTCGAGAAGTCCCGCAGCACCTTGGCTGTCGCCGCGGCTTCGCCCTTGGCGAATGCCAATCCGGTGGGACCCGCGAGGAGATCGAGCATCCCGTCATGGCCCAGCTCGGATGCTGCGAGCCTGGCCAGCGTCATCTTGAAGACCTTGAACTCGCTCTCTGCGCCGCGCAGGGCGCGGCGCAGAGCCTGCTGCTCCTTGACGGAGAGACCC
>JAUYIV010000071.1 GCA_030688105.1 Actinomycetota bacterium
CGCAGGAGGAACGATGGCGAACAAGGACCGTGGCGGCAAGCAGGTGAAGAAGCAGGCTGCGCACAGCCTCAAGGAGAAACGCCTGGCCAAGAAGGAGAAGAAGGGCGGCGCCAAGAAGGCGATCTGACCCTTCTCAGGAGCCTCCCGCCTCCCGCCACCCGCCACCGGCAAGAGGGACAATGGCGCGGCTGGGTGCGAGGTCCCGTTCTGTGGGCGTGCGCCACCACTACGAAACGCGATCTTGCGGGAGGCGGGGGGCGGAAGTTTCCGAGGACCGAGTCGGTTGGCTGAGTCATGGCATCAGTAGCCTTGCACGAGATCGAACGGAAGGCGGTCGACAATCCGAGCCCCTGGGCCCGGAAGCACGTCGACCAGTACCTGGACTCGGGAGGCGAGCAGACCGATCACCCGATGACCGATCGCCTCATCCTCTTGTACGTCAAGGGTCGGAGGTCGGGGGAGATCCGGCGCGTGCCCGTGGTCCACTTCACCGACGGGGAGGACATGCTGATCATCGCATCCAAGGGCGGGGCGCCCGAGGACCCGATGTGGTACCGGAACCTGGTCGCCGACCCGCAAGTCTGGGTCCGGTACAAGCAGGACTTCTTCGAGGCACGGGCCCATGTGCTGACGCCCGAGGAGCGCGCCCCGGTCTGGGAGATGCTCACCTCGATCGCCCCCGGCTTCGCCCAGTATCAGGCGAAGGTCGAGCGGACCATCCCGGTGGTGAGACTGGCGAGGGTCTGACCCCGGCCGAGCGCAGCCAGGGAGGAAACCGATCAGGATTCCGGCCGATTGCCGATTGCCGATGGCTTTCTCAACCCGCCAGGGCTTCCGCCTCCGCCAGTACTCGTAAGGCATTCTCGCCCAACACCTTCGTGATATCGGGCTCCGACCATCCGCGAGAGAGCAGCTCGGCGGTGATCGCCGGGTAGCACGAGACGTCTTCGAGTCCCCGCGGCGTGGCCTCCATGCCGTCGAAGTCGCCGCCGATGCCGACGTGGTCGACGCCACCCACCCGGGCGACGTGTTCGATGTGGTTGGCCACGTCGCTCACCGTGCCCAGATCCATCTCGGACGACCCGAACCGGTTGCGAGAGGCGGCGGCGTACCCCGCCTCGTTCTCGGGGGCGAACTGCGCCCGCAGCCGACGCCGCTCCTCGAACATCCCGATGGCGATTCGTGCGGTCCCGGCGACGATGAATGCCGGAACAAAGGTGACCATGACCACACCTCCGCGGGCGGCGACCATCTCGATCACGTCGTCGGGCACGTTGCGGGGATGCGCCGCCAGAGCAAAGGCCGACGAGTGGGAAGCGATGACCGGAGCCCTGCTTGCTTCGGCGGCCTGGCGCATCGTGTCCTTCGACACGTGGGAGATGTCGACGAGCATCCCGAGCCGGTTCACTTCGGATACCACCCTCAGCCCGAAGTCGGCGAGCCCGCCATGGCGGGGCTCGTCGGTGGCCGAGTCTGCCCAGTCGGTCGTGTCGGCGTGGGTGAGCGTCAGGTAGCGCACCCCGCGTTGGTGAAGCCCCTCGAGGGCTTCGAGGGAGTTCTCGATGCAGTGGCCGCCTTCGGCGCCGATGAGGCCGGCGATCCGGCCCCCGTCGCGGATTGCGCGGGCCTCGTCGGCCGTCGCCGCCAGGGCCGTGGTCTCCGGCGCCAAGGCGGTCATCTCCTCGACGAGGTCGATCTGGCGGTGGGTGGAGGCGAGGGGTCCGTCCGACCAGGCGGGGACGAACACCGACCAGAACTGCACCCCGACCCCGCCCTCCAGCATCCGGGGGAAGTCGGTGTGGTACCCGTCCAGCGGCCGGCGAGGGTCGGCCCTCGCCAGCGACCCACCGGCCTTCACCCGGATCTCCCAGGGGAGGTCGTTGTGTCCGTCGACCACAGGGAGGTCGTCATGGATCCGCCGGGCGGCTGCCTCGAAGTCCATGCCTATTCCGGGGGCACGATCGTGCCGGCGGCGTCGGCTTCGAGCGGATCCATTGCCCCGATCGGGTCGCTCGCCGCCTTCTCCTTGCGGGCGAGCAGGAGGAAGGGAAGCGCCACCGCCTGGATCCCGGCCCCGACGACGTACGACGTTCCGTAGCTCCACACGTCGGCGACCCGGCCGAGCCCGGGCTGGATCGCCACGCCTCCCGCCGATCCCATGAGGGCGTCGAACGAGAGCACCGTCGCCCGTTGTTCGGAGGGGATGATCCCGTTGATGTATGCCTGGCGAATCGGGAACGCGGCGGCAAAGGTGATCGCCCACAGGACCAACATCGCGATCGCCAGCCAGAAGTTGCGGGTGAGGCCGATGAAGGCGAGCCCAATCGTGCCGACGAGTACGGCTGTCGCCAGGGCGTGGGTTCGGCGGCTGAACACGCGCCGGATCGTCGGGACGAGGAGCCCGCCGGCGATCTGTGCGCCGGCGAGTATCGAGGCGGCCAGCCCGGCGACGCCGAACGCCGTCTCGTCCCCGTAGAGGTCCAGCAGGTGGGGCTGCATCGCATAGAAGGCGTAGAAGCTCACGCCGACGGTGAAGGGCGCCGACAGCATCACCCATCGCACCGGGGGCCGCCGCCACCCACTGTCGACGGACGCCCGGAGCACCTTGCGAACCTCCTTCATCGGCCCGGTGCCCCGCTTCGGCACGAAGCCGATGTCCTTCATCGCCACGAATGCTGCGACGAGGGTGAGGCCCAGCATCACCGCCCGCAGGATGTAGGGGACTCCGAGGTTGGTCACCTGGGCGATGAATCCGCCGGCGACCGAGCCGGTGAGCATCGCCACCCCCGTCACGGTCTGCCCCTTCCCGAACACGGTGTCGAGCTCGCCGGTGTATCCGGTGGCGTTGAGCGCATCGACCAGCCAGGCTTCGACCGCCCCCGAGAAGAAGGTGAACCCGAGCCCGATGAACACCGAGGCGAGCGCCCATCCCCAGAACGGTGCCGTGATCTCCCACATCAGCAGGTAGACGAGGGTGGAGGCGAGGAGGGTGAAGGCGCCGAGCAGGTATGAGGTGCGGCGCCCGGCGGTGTCGGCGACCACGCCGGTGGGAACCTCGAAGACGACCATGCCGAGGCTGAAGAAGGCGTTGGCGGCGAATGCCTCGGTGTTGCTGAGCCCGGCGTCGAGCAGGAAGAGGGTGTTGATGCCCCATATGAACGACGCGGCCAGCGTCGACAGGAGCGTGAGCAGCAGGTAGGTCCGCTGGACGGAGCGGGCGGCCTCGGTCATCCCGGGGCACCATAACCGGACGATCACGGGGGCGACTCTCTCGGACCGGGGCGGCGAGCAATCCGGTCGCGGTGACCACGAGGGTGACGACGGCGCCGAGGGCCTACCCGGTGGGTCGATCTACCCGGGGACGACCGCCCGAGGAGAGGCGGTGCCCTCAGCCACCGGCGACCCGGCGATGAGCGCTCCGGCGACGCCGGCGATGGTGAACGCTGGAGCCACCGCGGCGGCGCCGTCGGTGAACGCGGCGAACACCAGGGTCCGGTCGCTGGCGTCGGTCTGGACGAAGGCGATTCCGGCGATCGTCAGCGTCGTGCCGTACCAACCCTCTTTCGCCAGCACCCGGACACCGTCGCCGGGGCCGAACCCGGCCTCCGCGGTGACGTCGACGAGGAGCGACTCCGCCAGCGGCCACTGGTCCGGCGAGACCGCCGATCCGTCGACGGCACCTTCGAGGAGCCGCACCAGGTCGATCGACGTCGTTCGATTCGCCGGGTCGTTGGCGGGACCCCCACATCCGAATCCGTGCACCAGCCTGGTGCCGGTCATCCCGGCGTCCCCGACCGTCCCGGCGAGCTCCTCGAGGCCGAAATGGCTCTGGATGGCGTTTGCCGCCACGTTGTCGGACAGCAGCATCATCTTGGCCAGCAACTGCTCGAGGGGTTCGTCGTGGCCGGGTCCGTCGCCGGCGCACCCGTCGTCGTACACCGCCACCGGGGTGGCCAGGTCGCCCCCGCCGGCGATCCATTCGAGTGAGTGGACGAGGTGGACCAGCTTGATCGCGCTGGCCGGGTAGAACCCGGTGTCGGCGTTCACCGCGGCATGGACCGGCCCACCGACCCCCTTGATGACGAAACCGTGGGCGCCGCCCGTCGTGCCGGCATGCAGGAGGTCATGGGCGACGCGGGTCACCGGGGTGCAACTGGCGCCGAGTCGGTGGTCATCGCATGTCGGCCATGGCGGGAGCACCGCGGCGGGCGCGGCGAGGAGGGCGTCGAGGCCGCCGATCAGCTCGGGCAACACGGCGGCCGGGGTGTCCCACCGGTTCGCCTCGACGGTCACCACCGGAATGCGTCCTTCCTTCCCGAAGTAGGTGCCCACTGACCCTGCCGTGGGCCAAGCCACCTCGGGCACTATCTGCCACTCCCGGCCCGGAATCGACGCGCCCGCGGCGAACGCCGCGGCTGCGCCCTCGGCCTCGCCGTCGTACTCGACGAACGGACCCTCGCGGGCGGCGTGGAGCGCCACGATCAGATCGGGGCCGAACGCGGCGATGTCGGCTGCCACAGCCGCGGCCTCGGGCTCGGAGAGGGGCACGGTACCGGTGGTCGGCGAAGCGACGAACCCCTTTGAGGGCCAGTTTCGGTTGAGGTCCACCCCCGCCGCGTTGGCTCTGGTGGCGGCGGCGGTCCCATCGGGATTGGCGTCGAGCACGATACGAATGGTCCATCCTTCCAGCGGTGCGTCCTGAAGATGCTCGAGAATCGCCAGGACGTTCTCCACGGCGGGCCGCTCGTCGCCGTGGATCCCGCCGATGAGATAGAGCCGGCCGGGGCCGTCACCCAGTGAGATCGCTTCGATCTCGCGGCCCTCGACAGTGTGC
>JAUYIV010000079.1 GCA_030688105.1 Actinomycetota bacterium
CCCCCGATCGCCAGCGACGTGTACCGACCCTCCTCGTCGAAGAAGGGAGCCCCGGTCAGGGTCCGCGACACGTTTCCGCTACTGCAGGTGGCGTTGCCGCAATGGAGGTACAGGGGACGCGGTGCCTCCGGGAAGGGACCGCCTCCCTGGAAGACGATGGCGGGCAGCCCGTCGGCGCCGATGGCGAGCGACATGTACTGGCCACCGAGGCTGTGGACGACGGTGCTCGTGTTGCCCGACGTGCAGGTGACGTTCCCGCAGTGGGCGACCTTGACGTCGTCGTTGGTGAAGGCCCGGTAGGCGATCACGGGGAGCCCGTCCCCGCCGATGCCGATCGACGTGTACTCACCGACATCCCCGGCGCTGTCGACCCGGGTGATGGTGAGATCGGGGCTGACAGAGACCTGGAGCCGGGCGATCTCGTCCAAGGTGTCCGCGGGAATCGAGTTCGCCTGGACCAGGAGGAGCGGCGCCCCGGCGAAGGCAGCCACCGGGCCCACCGACAACGCATCGGGATAGTTGGCGCCGGTCGAGATGACGACGGCAGGGATACCTGGATCAAAATTGGCCTGCGACACGGCCGCGGCGGTGGCATATCTGTTGGATCCGGCGATCCGGGTGACCTGGGAGGCATATGCCTGGAGGTCTGTGAGCACGCCATTCGAGACCACGCTGCTCCCTCCCAGGACCACGATCGAGTGAGGATTCAGTCGGGTGAGCTCAGTGGCGGTCTCGGGCGGTATCAAGTTGGTTCCGACCAGCAGGATCGGGCCCAGAGGGTCTTCGATCCCCGGCTTCCGGGTGCCCACCAACGGCCCACCGGAGAGGGCGTCGGGGAAGTTCTGACCAGTGGCGATGTAGACCACACCCGACGAGCCATCGAACGGCGCAAAGGTGGCCGCCGAGATCGCCGCCGCCGTTCCGTACCGATTCGAGCCGGCGAGCCGCACGATCGAAGCGCCGGTGAGGCCGCTCATCTGACTCGCGACGGCCGGGGAGACCACCGACTCGCCCCCGAGGATCACGATCGTGCTGGGCCCGAGACGCGACAACTCGGCGGCGGTCGCCGCGGGTACAGAGTCGGCAGTGACGAGCAGGATCGGTGCCCCGTGGATCGCCGCTGCCGGGCCGCCTGCGAGCGCGTCGGGGAAGTTGAGGCCGGTGGCCACGAAGGCGATGTCCGACCCGGCGGGGAACGTCGCCGCCGAGATGGCCGCCGCCGTCTCGTACCTGTTCCCGCCGGCGAGGCGTATCACCCGCCCCCCGACGAACGAGCTCAGCTGGCTCTCGACCGCGGCCGACACCACCGCCTCACCGCCGACGATGATCACGTTCAGGACCGGTCCCCCAGCGGTCGGTGCGGCGGTCGACCGGGGAACGGGAACCATCACGTCGATGAGGAGCATCGTCACCACGAGGAGCCACGCCAACGCCAACCTGTGGCCGGTCGGTTTCTCACGTGACCCCGCGTGGACCCCCTGCGCCGATCTGGGTGATCCTACTTCACTCCGTTGGTGCGTGGCGGGGAGACCCCCCGGTCGTCGCCACTCTCATCCTGTGCCGAGGCCTTCACCAATGTTCGCCGCCACCGAGATGACCGCTCTCGGATCTGCGATGAAAGCCCGTAGCGCTCGTTGTCAGGCGGAGATCGGGTCATGATGTAGACGGGCTTGATGAGCGTCCGCGCCGCGGCCAGGACCTGAGACTTGGCGAGGTCACGCATACCGCTGCAAGTACCGGATGCGGCGACTCGATTCAAGAGGCCTGTCGAACGGCGATCAGAGGCTCGCCAGCACCTGCCTCGGGTTTCGCCTTTCGCTCATCGCTTATCGCGGGGCTGAGCCGATAGGCTCAGCCCCCCTTCTCCTCCCAGATCTCCTTCACCACTCCGATGCTCGCCAGCACGCCGCTCGCCTCGTAGGGGAGGAAGATCTTCGTGGCCTGGCCGTCGGCGATCGCCTCGAGGGCGGTGAGGTATCGGATGGCGATCAGGTCTGGCGTCGGGTCGCCGGTGTGGATTGCCCCGAACACTCGCTCGATCGCCTGAGCCTCGCCCTCGGCGACGGTCAGCTTCTGGAACTTCTCCGCATCGGCCACTTCCCTGATGGCCTGTGCCTGGCCCTGGGCCTCGAGGATTCGGGCCTCCCTGACGCCCTCGGCGCGCAGGATCGCCGCCCGCTTCTCGCCCTCGGCCTCGGTGACCGTTGCACGGCGGTCGCGCTCCGCCTTCATCTGGCGGTGCATGGCCTCGGTGATGTCCGGCGGTGGGTCGATGCGTTGGATCTCGACGCGAACCACCCGGGTTCCCCACACATCGGTGGCCACGTCGAGGACTTCGCGCAGCTGGGTGTTGATCATGTCGCGGGAGGTGAGCGCCTCGTCCAACTGCAGCTCGCCGACGATATTCCTCAAGTTGGTCTGCGCCAGCTTGGTGGCGGCGAGGATGAAATTGGCGACGTTGTACTTCAGCTTCACCGGGTCGGTCGCCTGGTAGTAGACGACGGCATCGACGGTCACCACGACGTTGTCCTTGGTGATGACCTCCTGGGGCGGGACGTCGACGACCTGCTCTCGCATGTCGACCCGCCGGATCCGATCGATGAATGGCCAGATCCAGCGCAGTCCCGGATCCACCATGTGGTCGAACCGGCCGAAGCGCTCGACCAGGCCTTTTTCGAACTGGGTGACGATCCTGAGCCCGCGACTGACGACGATCAAGAAGAAGACGCCGATGACGATCAGGACGATTGCAAGCGGTTCCATTGTGCTCCTTCAGTCGATGGGCTCGACGACCAGCCGGGTGCCCCTGACCTCGAGCACCTTGACTTCGGTCCCCTCTTCGATCGGTGCTCCGTCGGTGGTGGCTCGCCATGTCTCTGTCTCCATGCGCACCCGGCCGACACCCTCGGCGCGATCGATGGCCTCGATGACCCGGGCCCTTTGCCCCACGAACCGATTCGAGCCGACATTGGGCTGGTTCTCATCGCCGATTCGGACGAATCGTCGCAAGAGGAAAAGGGCGATCAGGGAGATCCCGATGAAGACCAGGAGTTGAGGCACCTCACCCGCTTCGAAGTAGGCCAGCACGGCGGCGGCTGCGGCGCCGATCCCGAAGGGGAGCATGAAGAACCCCGCGGTGAAGATCTCAGAGACCGAGAGAAACACCGCCGCTCCGATCCAGAACCAGAGCCACGCCTCGCTGCTCATAGCGGATACCTCCAGGTGTTCCAGGAGAGAAGATAGTTGGCCTGGAAGGAGTCGTTGCCCGTTACCCGTTACCCGTTGCCCGCCGGTGGCTGAGACACGTACTTACCGGGGGATTGACTCGCCCGTCACGGTGTGACCTGCTTGACCGATGAGCGACTACCGACGACTCGACGTGTGGCGGCTGGCGCACAAGACCCGACTGAAGGTGTACGAGGACACGGCGGGATACCCGGCGAGCGAGCAATTCGTACTCGTCGCGCAGACGCGTCGCGCTGCCAGCTCGATCACAAGCAACATCGCGGAGGGAGCTGGCCGCGAGTCTCGCCGTGACTTCGCCCGCTTCCTGACGTACTCCATGGGTTCGGTAAACGAGACGGAAGACCATCTGCTGCTGGCACGCGACCTCGGCTACCTGTCGAATGACCGTTGGATATCCCTTACGCAGGACCTGGCTCGTATCCGATCGATGTTGACTCGCCTTCGCCAGTTCATGAGGCGACGAAGTGACACGTCGGGTAACGGGCAACGGGCGAGGGGCGACGGGTAACGGGCGACGGGTAACGGGTAACGGGCAACGCCCTACTTGGCTATGTCCACCACGAGCCGTATGCCATCGCCGCCCGCGCTGTCGCCCTGAAAGACTTCCACCCTGAACGGGCGCTCTGCGGTCAGCCCGATGACCCACGTCATCATCGCCTCGAAGTCGTCGATGAACTGGATCTCCACGATCGGGTCGAACCCGGGGTGCAGTTCCTCGTCGCCGGTATACGTCGGTTCGAGCGTGTCGATGTCGACGATTCGGGCGGGCGAGAAGCGCACCACCAGAAAAGCGCTGCCCTCGACTTCGACTGTGTCGCCGGACGTCTCCATGAAGGGGCCTGGCTCGTACCCGACGATGAAGTACGGCTCGCCGCTCCCCGTGAGATCGAACACGACGCGTACGAACCCTTCATCCGGGTGATCACCAAAGCGCACGTCGGTGAGGTTCGGCCCGGGGTCGCCGGTGGTCGTCTGGTTGGTCAGGGTGATGACGTCGCCCTCGAATGGGACGGTGGTGGCTGAGCCGGTCGTCGTGGTGGCGGCCGTGGTGGTGGGCCCAGCCGTCGTCGCGCCAGGTGTGGTGGTTGTCGTGCCGGTGGTGATCGTCGTCGTGCCGGCAACGGTGCTGGTGGTGACGGCGCTGCCATCGCCTTCGTCGCTCAGCCATATGAAGACGACCACCACCAGAAGGGCAAAGGCGATGCCGCCGAGGACGGCGAGCACCTGGACGAGTCGGGAGTCGGCGCGAGAGGTCATTTCGGGGGCACGGTAGTTAGAAAGGGCTCGAATCGATGTTCATGGGCGAACGTCGCCCGTTGACCCGTTACGCGGCCGCCGCGCTCGCCCTGTCTGCCCTGGCGGGTAACGGGAAACGGGCAACGGGCACTACCCGATCTCCAGTCCCTCCGCCCCGACTGCCACCGTCACCGTGTCGCCCGACTCGACGCGGCCCTCGAGGATCTCGAGGGCGAGCTGGTCTTCGATCTCCTTGCGGATGAGGCGCTTGAGGGGCCGGGCTCCGTAGGTCGGGTCGTACCCGTGCTCGGCCAGCCAGGTATGCGCCTCGGGAGACACCTCCAGCTCGATGCGCCGGTCGGTCAGGCGGCCTCGCAGTGCATCCAACTGGATCTCGACGATCTGGCCGAGCTGGTCCATCGTCAGGCGGTGAAACACGATGACGTCGTCGAGGCGGTTGAGGAACTCGGGCCGGAAGTGGGACCGCACCACGCCCATGACCCGGTCGTGCACCATCTCGTCGGGCAGGTCGGGGTCGATCAGCTCCGATCCGAGGTTCGAGGTCATCACCAGGACGGCATTGGAGAAGTCCACGGTTCGCCCCTGGCCGTCGGTGAGCCGGCCGTCGTCGAGGAGCTGGAGCAGCGTGTTGAACACCTCGGGGTGCGCCTTCTCGACCTCGTCGAGCAGGATCACCGCGTATGGCCGACGCCGCACCGCTTCAGTGAGCTGGCCGCCCTCCTCATAGCCCACATAGCCGGGCGGGGCACCGATGAGGCGGCTCACCGTGTGCTTCTCCTGGTATTCGGACATGTCGATCCGCACCATGGCGCGCTCGTTGTCGAAGAGGAACTCGGCGAGCGCCCGTGCCAGCTCGGTCTTGCCGACTCCGGTGGGCCCGAGGAACAGGAACGATCCGATCGGGCGCCCCCGCTCGGCGAGCCCGGCGCGCGACCGGCGGATCGCATTGGCCACCGCGGCGACGGCGTCGGCCTGCCCGATCACCCGCTGGTGCAGATGCTCCTCGAGGCGCACCAGCTTTTCGATCTCGCCCTCCATCAGCCGGCTCACCGGGATTCCGGTCCAGCGGCTGACGACCTCGGCGACGTCCTCCTCGTCGACCTCCTCCTTGAGCATGGTGAGAGTGGCCTGGAGTTCGTTGAGCTGCTTCTGCTGTTCCGCCAGCTGAGTGTCGAGCTGGGGGAGTGTTCCGTAGCGGATCTCGGCAGCCCGCTGCAGGTCGCCCTCGCGTTCGGCCCGGTCGGAGGCGGCCCGGGCCTCCTCGATCTTCTGCTTGGTGTCCCGGATCGCGGCGATCGCCTCCTTCTCTCGCGTCCAGTGGGCGGTCAGCCGGTCGACCTCCTCGGAGACGTCGGCCAGCTCCGCCTCGAGTGCCGCCAGCCGCTCCTTCGATGCCTGGTCCTTCTCCTTCTTGAGCGCGGCACGCTCGATCTCCAATTGGCGCCGGCGCCGCTCCAGCTCGTCGATCTCCTCGGGCATCGAGTCGATCTCGATCCGCAGCCGGCTGGCGGCTTCGTCGATCAGGTCGATCGCCTTGTCGGGGAGGTGACGTGCGCTGATGTAGCGGTCGGAGAGCACCGCGGCGCCAATGAGGGCGGCGTCGGTGATGCGGACGCCGTGGTGGATCTCATAGCGCTCCTTGAGGCCGCGGAGGATCCCGATCGTGTCCTCGACCGACGGCGGCTCGACGATCACGGGTTGGAACCGCCGCTCGAGGGCGGCGTCCTTCTCGACGTGCTTGCGATACTCGTCGAGGGTGGTGGCGCCGATCATGCGGAGCTCACCTCGGGCGAGCATCGGCTTGAGCAGGTTCGAGGCGTCCATGGCGCCTTCGGCGGCGCCGGCACCGACGATGGTGTGCATCTCGTCGATACAGGTGATGATCTCGCCGCCGGCGGCGCGGATCTCGTCGAGCACCGCCTTGAGCCGCTCCTCGAACTCCCCGCGGAACTTGGCCCCGGCCACCATCGCGGCCAGGTCGAGGGCGATGATTCGCTTTCCTTTGAGCCCTTCCGGGACGTCGCCGTCCACGATGCGCCCCGCCAGGCCCTCCACGATCGCGGTCTTTCCCACGCCCGGCTCCCCGATGAGCACCGGGTTGTTCTTGGTGCGCCGCGAGAGGACCTGGATGACCCGCCTGATCTCCTCGTCGCGGCCGATCACCGGGTCGAGCTTGCCGTCCCCGGCCAGCCCTACCAGGTCGCGCCCGTACTGGCCGAGGGCGTCCATGGTCGCCTCCGGGTCGGGGGTGCTGACCCGATGGGGGCCGCGTATTGCAGCCAAGGCCTCCAGGAGCGACTCGCGGTCGGCGCCGAGGGAGCGGAGCGCCTCGCCGGCGGTCGTCTTCGATGCGGCAAGGGCGAGCAGGAGGTGGTCGACGGAGAGGTAGTCGTCCTTCATCCGCTTGCGGTCGGCGTCGGCGGCTTCGATCACGGTTTGGGTGGACCGGTCGATGGCCGCCTCTGCGCCGCCGTGGACCCGGGGGCGACGGTCGAGCGCCTCGGTCATGCGATTGCGCAGGCCGACGGGATCGGCGTTGACTCGGGCCAGAAGTGGATATGCGAGGCCCTCGGGGTCGGCGAGGATCCCCAGGACCAGATGCTCCGGCGTGATCGCCTGATGGCCGCGGTCGGTGGCCTCGTCCCTGGCGGCCAGCAACGCGGCGCGGGCCTTGGAGGTGAGGTTGTCCATCGTCATGGTGGTTGCAACGGTAGGAGGGGCTGTGATCTTTCTCGAGAAAGGGGAGTCAAGAGTCAAGAGTCAAGAGAGAGGAGCCATCTTGATTCTTGGATCTTGACTCTTGGTTCTGGGTTGATTCTTGGTTCTGTGGGAAAGGCCGCGGGCCACCGCGAACCGGTTCGGCTGGTTGCTCCGTATTCTCGGTGATGCCGCGGGTCACCGCCTCTTTGATCGGTTTCCTCCTCGTCGTCGTGGCCTGCTCAGACGATGGCTCCCCAGCCGATGGCGGCGGTACCGCGGCATCGACGGTGGTCACCACCACTCTCGCCGATGCGAGCACGACGACCGCAGTGCCGGGGACGACGTCATCATCGACGGTTGCGACCACGACGACTACGGAGGCGGTCCTGGCCATCAGTTCCACGACCACGCCCGTCGTGACACCTCCACCCGCTTCCACGACCACCACTCCCACGACCACCACCATCACGACCACCACTTCGGCGACGGCCACGACCTCGGTGCCGACCACGACGTCGACCTCGGTGCCGACGACGACGACATCGGTGGTGTCGACGACGACCACGAGCCCACCGTTGGGCTCGCACTCAGTATCGGTCGGGAACTTCCAATTCAGCCCGGCGAGCCTTTCGATCTCCGTGGGTGAGACCGTCGTCTGGTCGTTCGGCTCGGGCACTCACACCACGACGGCTGACGGGGGTCAGTGGGATTCGGGCGCCAAATCGGCAGGGACCTTCTCGTTCACGTTCTCCACCGCGGGCACCTACGGGTATGTCTGCTCGTTTCATCCAACGATGACGGGCACCATCACGGTCGATCCCTGACCGACCGGTCAGGCGCACCGGGTGTCTCCCGGACGGCGCAATCAGCCAGAGGAATGACCGGCGATTGGGCACGGTTGAAGACGCCATGCCCAAGGCCATCTGGAACGACGTGGTGATCGCCGAGAGCGACGACACCGTCGTCGTCGAGGGCAACCACTACTTCCCCGCCGACAGCGTGGCCGAGGCGTACCTGGCTCCGAGCGATCGCCACTCGGTGTGCTACTGGAAGGGGATCGCCTCCTATTACGACGTGGTGGTCGACGGCGCCACCAATCCGGCGGCCGCCTGGTTCTACCCGGACCCGTCGCCCGCCGCCCGGCAGATCAAGGACCGCATCGCCTTCTGGAAGGGCGTGCGCATCGAGGCGTAGGGTGAGCCCACGATGAAGTCGATCACCGTGAGACTCCCGGCCGGGGTTGCGATGGCCCTCCGGGCCGAGGCCAATCTGCGCGGCACGACGGTTTCCGAACTCACGCGTGAGGCAATCGAGGCACACATCCTCGGGACCCCACGGCGATTGGGTGCCGCAGGGTCGAGTCGCAGCGGCCGTGACGACATCTCCGAGCGAATCGAGGAGATCCTTGCCGGCGAGATGAGCTGACCGTCGCCTCATCTCTCCGTCGTGTCGCTGCGGTGCCCCCCTGTCGTGCAGACTCGTGGCGGGCGCCCCTTCTCTCAGTAGGAAGGCCCTGAGCGCGTGGATGAGTGGGACAGCTATGAGCAGTTCCTCCGAGTCGTCGAGCCACGACTGCGGTACGCCCTCGTGGCGGGCCACGGCGCCGAGCGAGGGATGGAGGCGTTGAGCGACACGCTGGTCTACGGGATGCGTCACTGGGATCGGCTCCGGCGGATGCGGAACCCTGCCGGGTATCTGTATCGCGTTGGGCAGCGGTTGGCGCGACGTCGTCCGCGCAAAGGGCTTCTGCCTACCGGTGAGGCTCCGACGGCCGAGGCGCCGTGGATCGAGCCCCAGCTCGCGGGCGCACTGCGCTCCCTATCCCAGCGTCAGCGAGAGGTGGTCGTGCTCGTCGAGGCGTTCGAGTACACCCATCAGGAGGCGGCCGACCTCCTCGGAATCGGACGCTCATCGGTTCAGACACACCTGGAGCGGGGTCTGGAACGCCTGAGGCTGGCGTTGGGGGTCGATGATGAGTGAGATCGGCGACCGCCTCCGCGACCTGTTCGAGGAGATCGCCCCGCGGCCCGACGTGAAGGGGATTCTTAGCAGTCGAGACCCGGCACCCCGGTCCCACAGGTCATGGGCCGTCGCCACGGCTGGCGCGGTTTCGATCGTTGGTGTCACGCTCGCCCTCCTTCTCACGGGAGGCCCCGATCGGGAGCGATCACCCGAGGTCGTGACGACTGATCCCGGCACCACCTTGGTAGGCACCATTCCGTCGACCACGACGGCGACCACGGTGGCCGACGGTGATCCCATCGCCGCCCTCGTCCCACAAGCCGTGGAATGCCAGTTGCACGACACGGCGATCATCGTGTTCCCCTGCCCCGAGGTGACCGACTTCGACGACTCCACCTCGACGATCACTCCATGGAGCGGGGGACTTCCGGTGATCACCCTGACTTTCGCCGACGAGGTGACGGTCCACGG
>JAUYIV010000086.1 GCA_030688105.1 Actinomycetota bacterium
GAGGTCGTCGATGCCCTCACCGACGCCGACCAGCTTGATCGGACGCCCGGTGACTTCCCTCGCCGAGATCGCCGCGCCCCCGCGGGCGTCGCCATCGAGCTTCGACAGCACGAGGCCCGTGATGTCGGTCTGCTCGAGAAAACCGGTGGCGACGTTGACGGCGTCCTGGCCGGTCATTGCATCGACGACGAGGAGCACCTCGTCGGGATCGGAGACCTTGCGTACGGCGGCCAGCTCGTCCATCAGGGCGCGGTCGATCTGGAGGCGGCCGGCGGTGTCGACGACGACGGCGGTGAAGTCGCCCTTCGACGCCGCCTTCAGCGCACTCTTTACCAGCCCGACGGGGTCGCCGGCCCGGTCGGCATGGACCGGGACTCCGATCCGCTCTCCGAGGGTCTCGAGCTGCTCGATCGCGGCCGGCCGCTGCAGGTCCGCGGCGACGAGCAACGGCTGCTTGCCCTGCCCTTTGAGGCGTTTCGCCAGCTTCGCCGCCGTCGTCGTCTTGCCCGATCCCTGGAGCCCGACGACGAGAACCACCAGTGGCGGCTTCGAGGTCGTCGCCAGTGGCTCGGCCTCGCCCCCAAGGGTCGCCACCAGCTCCTCGTGGACGATCTTCACGACCTGCTGTCCTGGCGAAAGGCTCTTGGCCACTTCCTCCCCGACCGCCCGCCGCCGAACCCGATCGAGCAGCGAGGAGACCACCCCGACGTTGACGTCGGCCTCCAAGAGGGCGAGCCGGATTTCGATGAGCGTGGTGTTGACGTCGGCCTCCGAGAGCCGACCTTTGCCGCGTAGCGAAGCCATGGCGGCGGAGAGGCGGGAGGTCAGGCTCTCGAACACGTGCAGAGGGTAGGTCCCGGAATGGCCATCGGCCATCGGCCGGACTCCTGCCGAGGGCAGCGGGTGACGGGCCGCGGGCGACGGGCGACGGGCGATCGGCAACGGGTAGCCTCGCTGCACAGACATCCGGGAGCCCGCATTGAATCTGACCGTCCTCGATCACCCGCTCGCCAAGCACTACCTGACCGTCCTGCGGGACCGGGACACCGAACCCGAGGTCTTTCGTGCTGCGGCGAGGCGGCTCACCTATTCATTGGTGATGGAAGCGACCCGTGACCTGAGGCTCGACGAGTGCCCCGTCGACACGCCCCTGGAGAAGACGACCGGATACTCGCTCACTCCGGTGGTTGCGATCGCGGTCCTACGGGCCGGCCTCGGCCTCCTCGACGCCGTCGTCGAGCTCATCCCCTCGGTGAAGGTCGGGTTCGCCGGTGTGCAGCGGAACGAGGAGACCGCCGAGCCGATCGAGTACTACTTCAAACCGCCCGACCTGGCCGAGGCGAGTGTCCTGATCCTCGAGCCCATGCTGGCCACCGGCGGATCGCTGTCTTGGGCGGTCAGAAAGGTGATCGACTCCGGGGCGACCGATGTGCGTTGCCTCTGCGTCGTCGCCGCTCCCGAGGGGGTGAACCGGATGAACCGCGAGCACCCGACCGTGCGGATATTCACCGCCTCCCTGGATAGGGACCTGAACGACCGCTTCTACATCCAACCCGGGCTGGGGGACATGGGCGATAGGCTCTTCGGGACGACATGACCGGGTTCGAGGAGGAGGTCGCCGCCGTTTTGCGCGGCCTGAGGCCGGGAGAGGTCGTGACCTACGGAGAGGTGGCCGCCGAGGCAGGACATCCGGGAGCGGCGCGTGCGGTGGGAAGGGTCCTCGCCACCTCGGACGGCGACCTGCCGTGGTGGAGGGTGGTCACCAGCACCGGGCGGCTGGTGCCCGGCCACGAGGCCGAGCACGCCCGGCGGCTCCGCGCCGAGGGGGTTTCGGTGGAGGGTGAAAGGCCGCAAAATGAGGGCACGGTGAACTTCGTTGCTCTGATCGAGAAGAAGCGGGACGGCGGGGCGTTTGCACCGGACGAGATCCGGTGGCTGATCGAGGAGTACACAGAGGGACGAGCGCCGGACTACCAGATGGCGGCCCTCTTGATGGCGATCTTCCTCAAGGGCATCGACGGCGAGGAGCTGGGTGCATGGACGCACGCCATGCTCACCTCGGGGAAGATCCTCGACTTCTCACACCTCGCGGCCCCAAAGATCGACAAGCACTCCACCGGAGGGGTGGGCGACGGAGTGAGCATCTCGCTGGCGCCGATCGTCGCCGCCTGCGGCGTGGCCGTTCCGATGATCTCCGGTCGGGGGTTGGGGCACACCGGCGGCACCCTCGACAAGCTCGAGACGATTCCCGGGTTCCGCACGAGGCTCGAGCCCGGTGAGTTCAGATCCCTCGTAGAACGCCACGGGCTGGTCCTCGCCGGGCAGTCGGACAGCATCGCCCCCGCCGACGGGATGATCTATGCCCTTCGTGACGCCACCGGGACCGTGCCGTCGATCCCGCTGATCGCTTCTTCGATCATGTCGAAAAAGCTCGCCGAGGGAATCGAAGGCCTGGTGCTCGACGTGAAGGTGGGACGCGGGGCCTTCATGAAGTACATCGAAGAGGCCCGCGAGCTCGCCGAGATCATGATCGGGATCGGACGGTCCAACGGGACCAGAGTGACCGCGTTTCTCACCGACATGAGCCAGCCCCTCGGGCGTGAGGTCGGGAATGCCTCCGAGATACGAGAGTCGGTCGATGTCCTGAAGGGCGGCGGGCCCCGGGACCTGGTCGAGCTCGTGCTCGCGCTGGGCTCCGAGATGCTGGTCCTGGGAGGGGTCGAACCCAATGAAGCCACCGCCCGGGACCGCATGCAGAAGGCGATCGACTCGGGCGCAGCGTTCGAGAAGCTGGTGGAAGTGGCCGAAGCGCAGGGGGGCGACCCCCGGGTGCTGGAGGATCCCTCTCTCCTCGCCACCGCGAAGGGGGACTACGTGATCGAAG
>JAUYIV010000100.1 GCA_030688105.1 Actinomycetota bacterium
ATTCGACTAGAAACCAGGGTGCGAACAGGGAGTGGAGATGACCGAGCAGCGTGACCGGCTCACCCTCGATGAGGCGGTGACCCGAGCCGAATGGATCTCAGACATCTCCTACGTCCTCGACCTCGACCTCGAGGCAGGTGCCAAGACCTTCAGGGGCGATGTCACCATCTCGTTCAACCACCGGGGCGGCGACACCTTCCTCGAATGGCTCGGGGGATCGATCGAACGCTTCGAGATCAACGGCGCCGAGACGGAGCCGGACTGGGACGGGTTCCGCATCCAACTCCCCGCCGCGGCGCTCGGCGAGCACAACGAGATCCGGGTCGCCTACCAGCGGGCCTACGACCACACCGGTGAGGGGTTCCATCAGTTTGTCGACCCCGAGGACGGGTCCGAATACCTCTACACCCAGTTCGAGCCGTACTCGGCGCACCGACTCATGCCCTGCTTCGATCAACCGGATCTCAAGGCCAGCTACTCCCTGGCCGTGACCGCCCCGGAGGGTTGGGTGGTCGTCACCGCCGGCAAGGAGATCTCCCGCGAGGAGGCATCCCACGGCCGGACGCGGCGGGTCTTCGAGACGACCGTCCCCTTCTCCACCTACCTGCTCTCGGTGGTGGCCGGCGCCTACGGCTCGGTCCACGACGAGCACGACGGCATCGCCCTGGGCCTGTACGCCCGGGCCTCCCTGATGCCCCATCTCGACTGGGGTCCGCTGCTCGAACTGACCAAGCGGAGCATCGACTACTTCGGTGACCTGTTCTCCGAGCCATATCCGTTCGGGAAGTACGACCAGGTGTTCGTCCCGGAGTTCAACTGGGGCGGCATGGAGAACGTCGCCAACGTCACCTACACCGACACCGTGATCTTCCGCGACCCCCCGACGGAGGATCAACTGCTCCGTCGCGCCGAATACTTCACCCACGAGCTGGCTCACATGTGGTTCGGCGACCTGGTGACGATGAAATGGTGGAACGACATCTGGCTCAACGAGTCGTTCGCCTCGTATGCCGGTTATCTCGCCCTCGATGCGACGGGTGACTGGCCGGGGGTATGGCAGGACTTCAACTTCCGTATGAAGCTTTGGGCCTACCGGGAGGATCAGCAGCCCACCACTCATCCGATCGCCGACGAGGTTCCCTCCACCGACGAGGTGTTCCTCAATTTCGATGGCATCTCCTACGGAAAGGGCGCCGCCGTCCTCAAGCAGCTGGTCCACGCCATCGGGGAGGACGGTTTCCGCGAAGGCCTGCGCACCTACTTCCGCCGCCACCGGTTCGGCAACGCCAACCTCGCCGACTTCCTCGCCGCCCTTCAGGAGGGGAGCGGCATGGACCTCGTGCAATGGGCGGCCAGGTGGCTTCGCACCGCGTCGCTCAACACGCTGTCGGCGTCGTATCAGGCGGCCGAGGGAGTCGTCACCGGAATGGAGCTCCACCAGACGTCGCTCGACGATCATCCCGTGCTGCGTCCTCATCATGTCGAGGTCGCCCTGATCGATCCGTCGGGGAAGATCTCGGTGGCGCCGGGGGTCATCGACGATCTGTCTGCCCCGGTCGCCGATGCCGCGGGGCTCCCCGCTCCCGCGTTCGTCTTCCCCAACCACGGCGACCATGGATACGCCAAGGTCGCCCTCGACGACGCCTCCGTGGCTTACGCCCACGAGCACCTCGGCGGTATCGGAGATCCCCTGCTGCGGCAGTTGGTATGGGAGGCCCTGTGGGAGATGGTGCGCGACCGCACCCTGCCTTCGACGACCTACCTCGACCTGGTCGCCCACCACTTGCCGAGCGAGCCGTCGCTTCCGATCATCCACATGGTCACCGCCACGGTGGGTGGGACGGTCACCCGATACGTGCCCGAGGACCGGATCGACGCCGAGGCGTCGCGGTTCGTCGGCGTGGCACTCGACGCGATCGGCACGGCTCCCCCGGGCGACCTCCAGGTCCTCTGGGCCCGTGCCCTGATCGGGCTGGCGCTGTCACCCGACGATGCCCGCCGTGCCGCCGGCCTCATCGATGACCCGCCTGAGGGTGTGGCGATCGACCAGGACATGCGCTGGGGGGTGGCGATCCGCTGGGCTGCCCTCGACCTCGACGGCGCCGAAGAGCGACTGGCCGCCGAACGTGAGCGTGACAGGTCGGACCGCGGCGACCGGGCGATGACCACGGCGACGGTCGCCCGGCCCGACGCCATGGCGAAGAAGGAGGCGTGGGATCGCCTCCACGGGGACGGGTACCCGTCGTTGCGCATGTCGATAGCCGCCGCGAATGGCTTCTGGCAGCGCCATCAGGCGGAGATGCTCGAGCCCTACGTCGACCCTTTCTTCGCCGGGCTGGTGGGCTTGTTCGACGAGCGCGAGGCCGAGGCTGCGAAGGCGTATTTCCAGTCGTTCTTCCCCAGATACCTCGTCGACGACGAGATGCGCCAGCGCATCGCCGGGGTGCTGGCCGAGAGCGAGGTCCGGCCGATGCTCCGTCGCCTCTTGATCGAGGCCGACGACGATCTGCGCAGGGCCATGGAGTGCCGCGCCCTGGCCGCCTCGACCGCCGCATAGGCCGCATCCCGCAAGAGGCGCCGCCCGTCGCCCGTCGCCCGCAAGAGGCGTCGGCCGTCGCCCGCAACTGGTCCCCGACCGACATCTGAGCTCTGACATCTGAGATCTGACCTCTCAGAGAACGCCCATCCCCGCGGTACGCTCCCGCCGAATGATCCCCGCCTCCGTCCGCAGCGACATCCGCAGGTATGCCACCGACGGGACCCCATACATTCTCGGGGGCACGATCGTGGCCTCCCTCGGCGCCTACGCCTTCCAGGTGGTCGGCGGACGCGCCCTGGGTCCGGCCGACTTCGACCCGGTGACCGCGCTGCTGACGGTCCATTTCCTGGTGTTCACTGTGCTGCTGTTGCCCGTCGAGCAGTTCGAGATCCGGCGGGTCACCCTCGATCGCGCCGGAGGCGCCCGGGCGGTCGCGTGGGTGGTGGCGGCAGGTGCGATCGGGGCCACCGCATTCACGTACTTCGCCCGGGACCAGTACTTCGGAGGCGAGGCCACCTACGCGCTCATCGGGCTGGTCACCGTCGCCGGCAATGCACTCCTGGC
>JAUYIV010000103.1 GCA_030688105.1 Actinomycetota bacterium
CTCCCGCCTCCCGCCGCCCGCCTCCCGCCGCCCGCAAGACGGGGCCCCCCATTGCCCGTTGCCCGTCCTTCGGCCGATGGCTGATGGCCGATGGCCGATGGCCCTGTCCCCCGGCAGACCGTGCGGGTACTTCGTCCCGGACTGCCCGACATCCGGCCGTAGTCGCCGACCGTGTCGAGGCGGAGGATGTCCGAAACCGTTGGAGGTCGATCAGATGCGCAGCTTCGCCGGCCGCGACATCCTGTTGCGGCGGGATTTCGAGCATGCCGAGTTCATGCAGGTGTTCGAGGTGGCCCGGTCGATGGATCCGATCGCCGCGATGGCGCTCACGATGTGAGGAGGGACCCGTGGACCATGTGATCGGCCTCCGCTGCCTGGTCTGTGGGAGGCGATATCGACCCGACGAGATCGAGTACGTCTGCCCGGAGCACGGCGCCGAGGGGATCGTGGACGTCGAGTACGACTACGACGTCATTGGGGCTCGCGCGTCCCCCCCGCGGCTCGGTGGCGAGCCCGGCATGTGGCGGTATCGCTCGCTGCTCCCTGTCGAGGTGTGGTCCGAGCCGCCCCCGTTGGTCGTCGGCGGGACGCCTCTGGTGGCGGCGCCTCGGCTCGCCGGCGAGATCGCGGTCGCCGAGGTGTGGGTCAAGGACGAGGGCCGGCAGCCGACGGCTTCGCTCAAAGACCGGGCCTCGGCGATGGCCGTGGTGAAGGCCGCCGAACGGGGGATCGATACGATCACGACTGCCAGCACCGGCAACGCCGCCGCGGCCCTCGCCGGGATGTGCGCCGCCGCAGGTCGCCGCGCGGTGATCTTCGTCCCCGCCTCGGCCCCGAAGGGAAAGGTCGCCCAGCTGCTCGCCTACGGGGCGAATGTGATCCTGGTCGACGGGACCTACGACGAAGCCTTCGAGATGTCGATGGGCGCCGCGTCGAGCACCGGCTGGTACAACCGCAACACCGGTTTCAACCCGTACATGAGCGAAGGGAAGAAGACCGTCGTCTTCGAGGTGTGCGAGCAGCTGGCCTGGTCGGCGCCGGACGTCATCGCGGTGGGTGTCGGCGACGGCTGCATCATTGGCGGATTGCACAAGGGCCTGCGCGACCTGGTTGCGCTGGGGTGGATCGACCACATGCCCCGCCTCATCGGAGTGCAGGCCGAAGGGAGCGCGTTCCTCGCCGAAGCGTGGTGGTCGGGGGAAGACGTGCTGACGAAGGCCCCGATACGGACGTACACGGTGGCCGACAGCATCAGCGCCGGGCTTCCCCGTGACCGGCTGAAGGCGATGGCGGCTGTGGTCGAGACCGGGGGAGCCTTCGTCACCGTGAGCGACGAGCAGATTCTCCAGGCCATCCCGGACATGGCCCGTGGCTGCGGGGTCTTCGGCGAGCCTGCGGCGGCGGCGGCCTGGGCGGGGATGCGGATCGCCGCGGGATCCCGGCTCGTCGGACCCGCCGACCGGGTGGTGGTGCTGAGCACCGGCAACGGTCTGAAGGACGCCGGAGCCGCGGTGCGGGCGTCGGAGCTGGTGCAGTCGACGGTGCTCCGGGTTCCGCCGGGCCGGGACGGGCTGAATCACGCGATGCGACGGCTCCAACCGATGACGGCCGAAACCAGGTGATCGAGCTGCCCGGCGACCTCCTCCGGACGATGGCCGCATGGCGCCCGCGGCCCATGGCCAGAGAGTGCTCGAGGGCTTCCGCGCGTCTGGCGGTCGGCGGTCGGCTCCTATCGCGCCGTGACTCTCAACCCTGCTCGATGCCGATGTACCTGAGAAACGCCCTCTGATCCGGTTCGCGTCCGAGGAAGTCGCGCAGGATCTCCATCGGGTCCTTGGAACCGCCGGGGCCGAGCACCTTGAATCGGTACTCCCGCCCCACCTCGGGCGACAGCACGCCCTCGGCCTCGAAGCGGCTGAACATGTCATCCCCGTAGACCTTCGACCAGAGGTATCCGTAGTACCCGGCGTCGTACCCGAACAGATGGCCGAACGCCGCCGGATAGAAGGTGCCCTCGTGGAAGGGGAACAGGGTGATCTCGGTGGTCTCCCTGGTGATGGCATGGAGGTCCCTCTCGGCCCCGGGGCTATGAAAGGCCAGGTCGAGCTTGCCGAAGGCCACCTGGCGAAGCATCGCCAGCGCGATGTGGAGGTTGCGGGCGGCGACCAGCTGGTCGACCAGGGTGTCGGGGATCGGCTCGCCGGTCTTGTGATGGCGGGCGAACTGCCGAAGGACGTCGGCGTCCCAGCACCAGTGCTCCATGATCTGTGATGGCGCTTCGACGAAGTCCCACTCGGTGTTGTAGCCGGCGAAGCGGACGTGCCCCGACCGGCCGAGGCTGTTGTGCAGCACGTGGCCGAACTCGTGGAACAGGGTCACCACCTCGTGATGCTGGAGCAGCGAGGGGGTGTCGGCGGTCGGTTTGGTGAAGTTGGCGACGATCGCGGTCACCGGGGTGACGAAGCCCTCGGGACCGGGGTGTCCGGGGACGATGTCGAATGCCGCGGCATGGCCGAACTTGCGCTCCCGGGGGAAGAGGTCCATGTAGAAGGTGGCCAGCAGTTCGTCGGAGGTGGCATCGAGGATGTCGTACGCCATCACGTCCTTGTGCCACGCCGCGACCGAGTCGTGTTGGCGATACGACAGCCCGAACACCTCACCGGTGATCTCGAACATCCCGTCGAGCACCTGCTGGAGCGGAAAGTACCCAGCCACCTCGTTGGGATCGACGCCGAACCGCTCCTTGCGGATCTTGGTGTGGAGGTACCGGTGGTCCCATCCCTCGGGCCGGCCGTCACCCAGGCTGGCGCCGAGGTCGGCGATCTCCTCCTGCCCCTTTGCGGTCAGGGTCGGGACGATCCCGGCATACATCTCCTCCACCACCTTGGGGTCTTTCGCCATCTTCTCCTCCATGCCGTAGTGGGCCCATGAAGGCATGCCGAAGATCTCGGCGATGCGATGGCGTATCCGGACGGTCTCTTCGAGGATCGGCAGGTTGGCCTCGACGGCCTTGTTGTAGAACTTGAACTGGATCTGGCGGCGCAACTCGCGGTCCTCCGCAGAGTCCATGAAGGGGTAGTAGTCGGGATAGTCGAGCGACACCCGGTAGGTGCCCTCACTCGACCCCTCGGCGAGGCGGGCGATGTAGTCGTCGGGGAGCCCGGTGAGCTGCCCGCGAGTCAGGTCGAGGCCGTCCTCGAACTCGTCGATGTTGCGGTTGAAGGCGACGCCCAGTTCGACGAGCCGGGTGCGCAGCCGCTGCACCTCGGCGCGCTCCTCAGCCGTGAGGGCGTGCCCGGCGCGGCGGAAGTCCCTCTGGGTGAATTCGAGGAGCCGGCGATCTTCGCCGACGAGCCCCGACGCCTCGTCGGTGGCGGCGTACTCCTCGATCGCCTCATAGAGGTCGCGCCGAAAGACCAGATCGGACTGCCACTTCTGGAGCCGCTCCTCTGCCGCCTGGGCGGCATCGCGCACCGACTTGTCGGGGTGCACCCGGGCCATGAAGGGCCCGATCCCGTAGGCGCGGACCATCTCTACGCCGAGGATGTCGAGCGGAGCCATGGTGTCCGACCAGGTGCGTTTCCCTTCGTGGTCGACGATCGAGGTGATGAGGCCCTCGCCGCTGGCGATGGCATCCTCGACGGCCCGGGTGACGGTCTCGGCCGTGAGGGAGGTGTAGTCGTACATGCGGCGCCCGAGGTTAGTTGGGGCTCAGGCGTGCATCTGCAGTCGCGGTTACCCGTTACTCAACGGGCAACGGGTAACGGGCAACGGGCAACGGTGATCATTGATCACCTATCGCGTACATGTACCCGTCGCGGCTTCCGACGTAGATCATCCCCTTCCAGACGGCGGGGGTGGATTCGAGGTGTCCACCGTCGCCCAAGACGTAGGTCCATCGGATCACCGGGTTTCGGGGGTCGGTGACGTCGTAGTTGCGGACGGCGCCGTCCTGGGCAGCGACGATCAGGTTGTCGCCGACGACTGCCGGGGATGACCAGGAGCCGGGGGGCAGGGGGATGGCGGTGATCTCGTCACCGGTCGCCTGGTCGACCACGACGAGGAATCCCTTGTTGGTCACCGCGTACAGCACGCCGTCACCAAGGGCTGGCGTCGACCAC
Organism: Actinomycetota bacterium; assembly: GCA_030688105.1. Lineage (GTDB taxonomy): Bacteria > Actinomycetota > Acidimicrobiia > Spongiisociales > UBA11373 > JAUYIV01. Next base: position 4,122 of record JAUYIV010000103.1, read on the forward strand.
AGTCCTCCCTTGGCGGGTGGGGTGGTGAGCGAGCGCATGCCCCACACCCAGGGGTCACCGTCGGTGTACGGGTCGAGTTTGACCAGTTGCCCGACCTCCTGGGCCTGCTGGAGGTACCGCTCGTATTCGGCCGACACGTAGATGAAACCTTCGTGGTCGACGACGATCGAGGCGTCGACGTCGTCCCCTACCCAGTAGTCGAATACGATGGGCGCCTCGCCGTTCTCGATGTTGGTGATGTCCAGTCCGAGCACCCGGCCCGCCGAGTTGGCGAAGTAGACCCTGCCCTCGAAGACCGCCGAGGTGTTCTCGACACTGATCGCCGGGTACGCGGGCCCGATCTTGGCGAGGAGCGCGTCGTCGTAGGTCGGCATGCTGAAGAGCAGCTCGGGCTCGATGGTCACCAGGCCGAGGCCGTCGTACCCCCGGTTGAGCTTCCAGATGTAGTACCAGCCGTTCTCGGCGCCTTCGAACATGATGTCGTTGACGATGCGCGGGCTGGCGTCCCAATCGTCGTTCCACTGGCCTTCGACGGCGACGCTCTCCGACGGGGCCGGGCAGCTCGGCTTCGGGAGGCACACCTCGAACGACCAGATCTCGACGGGCTCGCCGCGGTCGAGGGCGAGCGCCCGAATCTTGTTGTCCCGGCTCCCGAAGTAGACGATCGGGTAGCCGTCGGGGTCGATGGTGGGTGTCCCCTTGATGATGTCACCGGTCAGGAAGGGATCCCGGGTCTTGATCCCGGTCTCGGCGTCGACGAAATGGAGCCGGCGGTCGTAGGCGCCGAAGATCATCTCGGTGACGCCGTCGTCGCGTTCCCAGATCACCGGCTGGCCGGTCCAGCCGTTGCCACACCACGTCGATGTGACGCCCAGGTCGGTGGACGAGGAGCACATCGGGCTGTCGGGATACCTCCAGGCCACCGCGGGGGTGGTGGGAACCGGCCCCTCCCCGTAATAGGTGTTCGTCGGATTGCCTCGGAATGTCAGCAGCCCCTCGACCTGGGTGCCCCACGGCCGGCCGACGCTCTGGCGATCGACCCACTCGTGGGAGGGGATCACGGTGGTGGGCGTGGTGCTGGTGGTGGCCTCGGTGGTCGAAGATCCCGAGGTAGTGGTGCCACTGCTGCTGGTACCTGGGACCGTGGTCGAGTCGATCGCCCCCAGGGTGGTGGAGGTGTTCGGGTTGGCCGTGGACTCGCCGGACCCGAACAGCCAGAAGAGCACGAGGCTCGTTCCGGCGAGGAGGATGGCGAGCCCGACTCCCACCTGGAGCGGGCGTCTCGGTGACATGCGTGGGGGAGTCTACGGAGGCGTTGCCTCTAGGCGAAGAACCCGCCTCCCGCCTCCAGCCTCCAGAAAGACCAGATCAGTCTCTCCTGCTTCTTGCTTCTTGTCGCCTGTTGCCTGTTGCCCGGATCAAGAATCAAGAATCAAGAATCAAGAATCAAGAATCACGAATCAACAATCAAGAATCAACAATCAAGAACAGAGGAGTCTTGGCTCTTGACTCTTGGCTCTTGACCGTCGCTGGGCGACGGGCGACGGGCGACGGCATTGGTGTGCTCTACTAGAGCGATGGATCACTCGGTGAAGGGCCACGCCCTGGCTCTCTACCGGAGGGTGGGCGCCTCC
>JAUYIV010000105.1 GCA_030688105.1 Actinomycetota bacterium
GTGGACGTGGGGGAGGTTGGCGTTGCCGGTGTCGCCGACGGTCCCGATCACCTGGCCGGCCCCTACCCGCACCCCCGGCTCGATCCCCGGTTCGACAGTGGCCAGGTGGGAGGCGTGGTAGCGCACCCCGTCGTCGCCGACGATCGTCACGAAGAGGCCGGCCCGGGTGGCGCCATCGTCGACCTCCGGGTCCCACTCGTCGACGCGGCTGATCTCGTGGACGACGCCGTCGGTGACCGCGACCACCGTGGTGCCGGCGGGGGCAAAGATGTCGGTGGCCGGGTAATCGTGGTGCTCATCGCGGTAGGAGGCCACCTCGGGGGGCTGCACCGGGAAGTAGTAGCGTCGCCCCTCGACGTGCCACGGGCCGACCGCAACCGGGGTGGTGGTGGTGGTGGTCGAGGTCGAGGTGGTGGTGCTCGGCGGCGAGGTGGTGGTGGGGTCGGCGACCGCTGCCGGGACCCCCGTGGTCGTCGCGGTGTCGACCGGTGGCGTCGCCACGTCGCCCCCGCACCCGGCCAGGACCAGTGCGGCGGCGAGGGTGCGGAGCGGGACTCGCCTGTGGTTCATCTCGAGTTCATGGCTCTTCGGCTGACGCCTAATCGCGGTGTCGCCTGGGTCCCTGCCCAGGCGACCGATCTGCGGCCTATTCGGCCGCAGCTCTGTCCCCCAGGGTGAAGTCTCCCACGGGACGGCGCCCCCGATCGGGTACACCTGGCGGGAGCCGCTCGCCCGTCGCCCGTGGGAAGAGTCAAGAGTCGAGAATCAAAAGATCAAGACCAGAGAAGTCTTGGCTCTTGGCTCTCGAGGTCTCCCGTCCCCGTATCAGGTGGCGCGTCGCCGGTTGGGAGGGTGGTCGCCGGCTCTCGCCCGCCACTCAGCGCGTTCACATCGCTAGGGTCGGATCAGACGCAGGTCCAGCAGAGGCGACCCGGCATCACCGGGCCTCCCGACACCGGAGGTATGACGTGAGACGCACCCGACTTCGCCTGATCGTGGCCTTCGCCACCGTCGCCGCGATCGTCCCCCTCGGGCTCATGCCCGCCGCCGCCATCGACGGCGCCTGCGGCGATTCCTACACCGCCATCCACGACATCCAGGGCAACGGCTCGTCGAGCCCGCTGGACGGGAGCCTGGTCACCACCGAGGGCGTGGTCACGCACGACGTGCAGAAGTCCTCGGAGCTGAGCGGGTTCTTCCTCCAGGCCGAGGACTCCTCGGTCGACGCCGATCCCAGCACCTCGGAGGGGATCTTCGTCTTCTTCCGTGACACCTTCGGCATCGACGTCGACCTCGGCGACCACATTCGCATCACCGCCTTCGTCGACGAGCAGAACGGCCAGACCCAGCTCGAGGACGCCTTCCCGTTCTACCCATCGTCCGCCTTCGACATCATCGTGTGCGCCACCGGCGTGAGCGTCACCCCGACGACGGCAGCGGTCCCGATGGCCTTCGAGACCATCGAGGGCATGCTGGTCACCTTCCCCCAGGACCTCTACATCTCGGAATTCTTCAACTTCGACCGCTTCGGCGAGATCGTGCTCACCACCGACCGCCAGTACCAGCCGTCGCAGGTGGAGGAGCCCGGCTCGGCGGCGGCCTTCGCCGTCGGCGCCGCCAACGCGGCCAACCGGATCACGCTCGACGACAACCGCAACAGCCAGAACCCCAACCCGGCGATCCATCCCAACGGGGCGGAGTTCACCCTGACCAACACGTTCCGGGGCGGTGACGTCGTCCAGGATGTGACCGGCGCCATCGGGTTCGGCTTCAACCTGTACCGGATCCAGCCGACCACCGGCGCCACCTACGTGCCGATGAACCCGCGCCCGACCACGCCCGACGCCGTCGGCGGTGAGATCAAGGTGGCGTCGTTCAACGTGCTCAACTTCTTCACCACGATCGACGCCGGGCCCGACGTGTGCGGGCCCACCGGGCTGTCCGACTGCCGGGGCGCCGACAACCAGACCGAGTACGACCGCCAGCTCGCCAAGCTGGTGGCCGGGATCATCGCCCTCGACGCCGACATCGTCGGCCTCCAGGAGATCGAGAACGACGTCTTCGGGGACGACGTCGACGGCTCCCGCAAGCACGACGCGATCCGCACCCTGGTCGAGGCTCTCAACGACGCCGAGGGCTCGAAGACATGGGCGTGGGTGGGCAAGGCCGACCACTACAACGACTACCCGATCCGCAACGAGATCATCTACCGGATCGGCGCGGTGCTCCCCATCGGCAAGCCGGTCGCCCTCGCCGACGAGGCCTTCGACGCGTTCCGTCCCGGGGACTTCGAGCCGCTGGGGCGGCCGCCGCTGGCGCAGACGTTCGCCGCCAACTTCGACACGCCCAACCCGAACGCGGCGGCCGGGGTGTTCACGGTGATCGTCAACCACTTCAAGTCGAAGGGCTCGTCCTGCGCCTCGATCGGCGACCCCGTCGACGTGCATCAGGCGAACTGCAACCTGACCCGGGTCGCCCAGGCCGAGGCGTTGCTCGCCTTCGCCGCCGACCTGCAGGCCTCCACCGGCGATCCCGACGTGCTCGTCATCGGCGACCTCAACAGCTATGCGATGGAGGACCCGATCGACGAGCTCACCGGCGCCGGCTACACCGACCTGCTCCAGACGTTCGAGGGACCGACGGCGTACGGGTACGTGTTCGACGGCCAGTTGGGGAGCCTCGACCAGGCCCTGGCCAACGGCTCCCTGGTGTCGCAGGTCACCGGGGTCACGTCGTTCCACATCAACGCCGACGAGCCCGACATCCTCGATTACGACACCTCGTTCAAGCAGGCGGCGCAGGATGCCCTCTACGAGCCGCTCCCGTACCGGGCCTCCGACCACGACCCGGTGATCATCGGCCTGACCCTGACCGACTAGGAGGACGGGCGATGGGGGAGAAGGGGGGG
>JAUYIV010000203.1 GCA_030688105.1 Actinomycetota bacterium
TCGAACAGGTCTAGTTCGCGCAGCAGCATGAACAAACCGATGAGAAGGAGGGTGAGGGGCCAGAACCAGGCGCGACGTTTTCCCGCAAGCGTGCCCACGAAGAGCCATCCGCCCAGCGCGAGCCATACAAACGTCCAGAACGAGATGTCCGGCACCAGGTCGAACTCCCGGAGCAGGAACAGGATCCCGATGGTGACGAGGGCCAGTCCGAAGAAGATGGGACGGGGTGGCTGAACTCGGACGTATGGCATGTGCGGAGGATACCGGCGGTGATGGCCCGCCACTGGGCAGCTCGCACTGTGCGTGTGACGTCATGAGGCGTCGAGCGGCATCGAGTCAGCGACCGGCGCGGACCGCCCCATTCGACTCGAGGACCTTGCTGAGAACGTCCTTCCTGACCAAGCCCGAGGTCCGCCATCGAGGGGAGTGAGCCGGCGACGCCGCCGGAGCGCCACCCGACCGCTTTCGGGCCTTCTTGGAAGGCTTCTTCTGTGACCGCCCGAGGAGCACGAACGTAGGGGTCGACCGGATCGCGTACCTCTCGATCACCCCCGGCACCCGTCCCACGTTGACCTTGACGAAATGGGCCGAACCGGCGTACTCGTCGGCCAGCTCGTTCACGATCCCGTCCATCACCCGGCAGGAGTTGCATCCGAACTGGAAGAAGTCGATCAGGACCGGCTTGCCCTCGGCGGCGAGCTGCTCGATCTCGTCGAGCCCGGTGACCTCTGTGGGCTTCTGCCTCTTGCGGAACACGATCTTCTTTCGAGTTGACAGTTCACAATAGAAAGTGGACAGCAGCTGGCGGCTGCGGTGGTCTCTACAACCACGGACCGACCGCTCTCATTTCGGGCGATTCGAAACTCAATAGACCCGCCAGCGCAAGGGGATGATGCGAATCGGTGTCGGGTAGGCGGCGGCGAACTCGTCAGGGGTGTAGCCCATGCCGACTATGCGATCCCGGTACTTCGCCTGGTAGGCGGAATGGTCCGCGCTGGAGGGCCCATCGACCACTCTGGCGAGGCCCTCGACGACGACGACGTCGCTGCCCTCGTTGCTGTCGAGGTTCAGGGAGACCCGCGGATTGGAGGCGATGTTGGTGGTCCTCGGCGTGTCGGCGAGGCTGAAGACCAGGAACTCACCGCTGTCGACCACGAACCAGACCGGGGATGCCTGGGGTCGACCCTCGGCGCTCACCGTGGTGAGCCAGATCACCGCGGCATCGTCGACGAGGGCCGAGGCCTTGGCGTTCATGGCAGGTGAGGGGGCCACAACCTCTGACTGTAGGGGGGAGGGGACCACCGACAGTCACGGTGGACTCGGCTACCCGCGCACCTGCACTCCGACCACCTCGTCGACGTCGTGCAGGACGACCCGGCTGCGCTCGATCGATCCCACGACGGTCCACGCCCCACCCGTTCGATACCTTGCCGTCCAGACGAAGGTCACCCGAACCGGGTACCCAGGGAGGGTGGGATGGCAAGGGCCCCCGGGTGCGGTGCCGGGCCGATCTTCGGGGAGGCAGGTCTTGAGCTGGTAGGGATGGGCGCCACCGCTGGCGAACATCTCGGATGCGGCGTACGACTCGATCGTCCCATCTCCCCACACCACTCGAACCGTCTGCACGTTCGCCACCACATCGAGCCGGCGGCCGTCGGGGAGGAGCTCCGAGTGGGAGAGCGAGCCCGGCCGTGAGACGCTCAGCAGCGAGGGGAGGTTGGCGATCCCGATCACCGGGCGCATTGCGGGCCGGGGCGGTGCGAGCTCGAACCCGCGGAAGATCTGCCACGCTCGCTCGGTGACCGACACCGTGATCGCACCCGGCACCGAGGGGCACTCGGGGAAGAGGGTGCGTGTCACCGAAATCAGGTCGTCCTTGGTCGGATCGTGCGAGTCGAGGCCCGGGGGGTAACGCGACCAATACCAACAGCGGCCCACGCCCGGCATGTCGGTGGTGCGCACATACCGGAGGGGCGGCAGTGTGGTGACGACGATCGTCACCGTGGTGCCCTCGAATGTGCACTCCAGCCCGGTGGGGGTCTCGACGCAGCCGTCGGCGGCCCGGGCCGGCGGGGTGCCGGCGGCCGTCGTCGTCATCGTCAGCAGGAGCACCGCCAGCCGTGCGCCGGATGAGCGCACCACGCCGGGAACGTATGCTCTCCGGCGGCGCGTTTCAAGACCCCTGACTCGGAGGCCGGCAGTGAGCGACGAGATCCAGATTCGCAGCGTCGACGAATCCGAGCTCGAGAAGTTTTGCGAGGCCATCGCGGTCGTATTCGCCTTCGAGTGGCACGCCGATGGCATCGAGGTGTTCTCGCAGCAGATCGAGACCGACCGAACCATGGTCGCGGTCGACCGGGACCAGTTCGTCGCTACCGGCGGTGCCAACAGCTACCGGATGGTCGTTCCTGGTGGGGACTCGGTCGGTGCTGGTGGGCTGACGGTCATCACCGTCCACCCGACTCACCGGCGGCGCGGGTTGCTGCGTCGGATGGTCGCCAGGCACTTCGACGACGCCGTGCAGCGGGGGGAGGCGGTATCGATTCTCTGGGCATCGGAGTCGGCGATCTACGGGAGGTTCGGCTACGGGATGGCGATCGAGGGGAGGGATCTGACGGTCGCCCGCGCCCATGCCAGGTTCCGCGACGAACTACCCGAGCCCACGGGGACGGTACGCCTCCTGGATCTCGAAGATGCCAGGGCGGTCCTCCCCGCCATCCACCACGCCGCGTCGGTGGACGCAGCCATCCCCGGATCGATCGAACGCCGCGACGCCGACTGGGCCGCCTACTTCACCGACCCCGAGCATCGACGGGAGGGAGCGACTCGGCTTCACTTCGCGGTTCACAGCCTCGGCGAGGAGCCGCGCGGATACGCCCGCTACCGCCTCAAGTCGTCCTGGGGGGCCGGCGGCCCGGATGGAACCGTGCTGGTCACTGACATCCAGGCGGTCGACGGCGAGGCCTATGCGTCACTCTGGCGGTACCTCTTCTCGATCGACCTGATGTCGAAGGTGGAAGCGAGCAACCGGCCGGTCAACGACCCGCTGTACGGGTTGCTGGTCGACCCGCGGAGGATCGAGGCTGCGGGCTACGACGCCCTGTGGGTGCGGGTGCTCGACGTCGA
>JAUYIV010000125.1 GCA_030688105.1 Actinomycetota bacterium
TCCCCACCGGCGACGCCCTCGGGGAGGAACCACAGACGGCCCCCACATGGCGACCCGTCCCCAACGGGTTGCACTTGGACAAGCCCGCCGCGTTCCGCCACGCGCGCCGAGCCGGGGCGCGCGGCGGCCTCGGCGGTGTCCAAGCCGGATGGATCCAATGGGACCGGCTGGTTTGGGACGCACCGCACCAGCGCTCACCTTGGGAGACCCCGCCAAGCCACTACCCCAACTAGCCAGCATCCCGCTGGCCGACGAAAGGAAACAGAAGAATGAACCATCTCCAGATTCGGCAAGCGACCGACGACCACGAGCTCTGGGCGAAGCCTCAAGGCCATCTCGGACGACTCAAGCGGGCACTCGGACTGCTCGACTTGGTGCCTCTGGTCGACCCGCTCGCCGAGCTGATGAACCAGGCCGAAGACTTGCGTCGACAGGCGCACGCACTCCGCTCGGAGAACGCCGCCGTAACCGGCACCGCGTCCGCGAAACGCATCACGAGCATCGTCAACGGGGAAACGCTACCCAAACCCGCCAGCGATCGGGGCCCCGACGTGGAGGAGTTGTTAGCTGCTCGACGAATCGTCCTCGAACGAGCGCACACATGGTGCCTCGATGAGTGGGAGACCATCTGCGCCGCAGTCACCCACGTCTTACGGGAGCGCCTCGACGCCGCAGCAGCAGGCGACCTCGACCCCGAAGCGCTGCGCGAACTCTGGATCCGGACGGCGGGCTACATGTCCGTGGCCGAATCGAAGCTGCTGGGCCGAGGCGGCGACCCCGCCGGACTGCACCGCCAAGTCGCCAAGGCGGAGACACTGACCGTCCAGACACTGGCCCGCCACACGGGCCCCGGACGCCAGCGCGACGCATATCAGGCCGAGTGTCTAATCGCAGCGCACAAGGGCGGGGCGGAGGTTGGCTACTACAGCAAGCGTCAAGGCGAAGCTAACCAGGCACGCTACCTCGCGCTCCCCGCTGGGATCCGCGACACGCAGTTCGACAGCGGTGTGAGACTGCACGCCGCCTGGGCTCTACTGGATCAAGGTAAGCAGGGTAGACCAGCACGGCCGCCGAGCGTGTGGGACCACAGCAGCGGATACTTGGTCGGTTCCGGCCCAGGCGAACCGCTGCGCGGCTCCTGGTGACCCCCCCCCGGGGGATGACCCCCCAGGCCGTTCTCACGCCTTGCGGGACGGCACAGCGTCTCCGATCGCGTACGGAAAGAAGGTAGGGGGCGATCCTCGGCCCCCCCCGAGGCTCTGTGAGCTCCTGTGAGCGCCTGGGACGCTTGGGGGCACCGGGGCGCCCGGTGGGGTTCCCGGTCGCTCCTGCGGGCTCCCAGCGGCGTGAGCGTGCACAGTACGGCGTAGGTTCACACGCCGCGACTTGTGGGGGTATGTGCTCGCGGCGAACATCGACCGGCGTCACCTGTCAGCGTCGCAGCGCGCCATGCTCGCGCTCAAGTCGCTGCCTCATCTGGAAGCCGAAGCGGCGGGGAGGATGTCGGACGGCGGTGAGTTTGGCTACGGCTTCACGCCTCGCCGCGACCTCGGCCCTGGGGGGGTAGGCCTTGCCGTCTGCCCCCAGGCGATTCTTCACGTGAGGGCGGCTGAGGGTTTACGCCGCGACGGCAGATGGGCGCGTGGAGCGGTCGCTAACGGACAATTGTCCGGTAACGATGCCGAGGGCTGGCCGCGCGCTATGCGCCGCGCGGGCCTGGTGATCGACCACGCACCCGTCTAGACGCCGACGAGCCGCTCGTAGGCCTGGATGAGTGCTTGCGTGGCGGCGTCCTGCTCGCTGCGGTCCAGGTCGTCCGATTCGCGTCTCAGCGCCTCGACCTGCTGGCCGGTCATGTCGTCTAGTGCGGGGCCGAGCCAGGCCTCAATCTCATGAGTTTGGGTGCGGTCGTCCATTGGTCCCTCCCGCTTCAGGGTACCGCTGCCGGGCGCCGGTGTCGCGACGGCAGGTGGGCGTATGGGTCGCTGAAAACCCGGAATTCCGGGTTTTCGCAAGCGACATGGACTGACGCCATGCGCCTAGCGGGTCGATAAGTCAGAATTCTGACTTATCGCGGGATGCGTGGCGGGTGGCCATGGCGCCGCGCGGGGCGGTAATGGACAAAAGTCCATTACCAGGCGACCATGCCTGGCCGCTAATCCCGAATTCGGGAATAGCGACAAGCACTGGCGCAACGCCATGACTCGGGCGGGTTTGGTCATCGACTACACGCCCGACCTGACCGAACAAGTCCTGGCCGCTATTACCGAATTCGGTAATAGCGGCCAGGCCTGGCGCAACGCCATGAAGCGGGCGGGTTTGGTCCTCGACCGCTGCCCCGAGCTGACCGAACAAGTCCTATCCGGTGACCTCGCCCGCTACAGGTTCGGGGGCGAATCTGGACGGTTCGGCGCTGATAGGGGCACGGAATAAGGGCACGGCGCTTGTTGATCTTGCTCGAAACGCCTTGTGACTAGGGGAAACGTCCGACTGAGGCCACAGGTTCGAATCCTGTCGGGGGCGCCTCGTGTTTCCTTCCTGATTCCCTCGTAAATCCCCTAGTCAGAGCGGCCGGGTGTCCAGCCCGCCTACCCCCCGGGGTTGCGTTTTCACGGGGGGCGCCAGGACGGCCCCGTGGG
>JAUYIV010000126.1 GCA_030688105.1 Actinomycetota bacterium
GTTCCTCACAGCCAGGGCACCGGCGGCCTGCAGCTGGTGTAACGGGCAGGGGGAGGGCCACCCAGGGCCCTCCCGAGCTCGGCTAGGGCCGCAGACCGCCGAACTCGTTCCGGGCGATGTCGAGGCTGATGTGCCACCAGGCGACGTATTCGGTCGTCGACGTCGTTCCGTCGATGGCCTCCGATCGGTCCACGCCATCGGCTCTGAACCAGTCGATGGATGGGTCCGACATGCGGTCGTCGATGACTTGGATCACCTCGGTCATCAGGAGCAGATTCTGGACGGCCAGCTCGTCGAAGAAGATGTCCACGTTGTCGAGGAGCCAGGCCTGATCGGCGTCGGCCGCCATCAGGGCGGCCTCGGTCACGCGGTACTCGGTGGCGAGGATCGCACATAAGAGGGCGATTTGGCGGTCGAGGTCGACGACGAGGTCCTCCAGGGGCAACGCCGACTCCACGCTGACCGGCGGCAGGGACTCATCCACGAGCTCCAGCCAATCCTCGGCTTGCATCCACGCAAGGTCGAGGGCCTCCTCACTCAGCCGTAGCTCGATCGGCGGTGTCCGAAGGAAGGCGAACGCAGTCAGGTCCGTCGGGTCGTCGCCGACGAACTCGAGGCGCTCGCCACTCCACGAGCCGATGATGTCGTCCTCGGTGAACGGAACCAACCCGTAGTGGCCGTAGAAGTCCACCCGCTCGGGGGGCACCTCGATAAAGGCATGCAGGGCGAATAGGGCGCGGCGCAGATTCAGATAGAGCAGGAAGTGGATCCGGTTGAGGGGGTGTTCGGCGACGGAGAAGGGCGTCTCATCGCCGGTGGACAGCGTGTAGATGACGCCGGTTTGCTCGAAGAGGGGATCTCGCTCGACCGCCGAGATCAGCTCGCGGGTTCGGTTCTGTGCCGCGCAGTCCGAGTTCGACGCAGCGGCGACCACCTCATCCAACTCGGCGAGCGCGGCGCCGCCCTCCGATGTGGTCATGGTGGCCGTGGTCGTGGTGGTCGTCGTCTGCGTCGAGGTGGACGTCGTCGGGGTCGTGGCCGAGGTCGTCGCGAGGCTCGTGGTGGTCTCTTGCCCGCCGGTGCCGCCGCATGCGCCCAGCACGAGTGCCAGAGCTATTGCGAGCGGAGGCAGGCGCATCGCGGCGATGCTATATCGCGAGGTTGCGGGTGGCGCTACGCCCAGCCTCGGTGATACTCGTGGAACCGCTTCACCGCCTGGAGGGTGGTCGGCCCGAGGGGATGGTTGCCGGCGGGGAACGTCCGGCGAAGCTCGCGAACATCGTCGGGGCGGAATCCCCACCAGCGCTTGTATGGCTCGACCCCGTAGAGGCCGGCCGCGTTCAGACCGAAGATCCGGCGTTTGGCATGATCGGTGAGCGCCGGGTAGCCGAAGTCCTCTTGGAAGGTGGGGGTTATCTCGAAGGCGCGCATCGCCTCGATCTGATCCTGAGGTGAGCCGTAAAAGATGGAGTCGGTGCCCCAGAGGATCCGGTCCTCGCCGAGATGGGTGAGAAGCTTCCCCAGGAAGTGCGCGGCCTGATCGGGAGTCCTCATGAGGTACCACCAGGTCGAGCCGAGTTCCCCGTAGACGTTGCTCGTCGGGCCGACCCCGTTGTCGATCAGCGAGGAGATCAGGCGGTTCACCCCGCGGTCCCGGCCCGCCTCGGTGTACGGCCCCTCCTGGATGGCGACCTCGAACCCGCAGTGGTAGACCACAAAGTTCATGTCGGGGTAGTCGCGGGCCACCGCCCCGATGTCCACGGGGGAGCCGAACTTCGAGCGTCCCGACAATCCCTTGTGTACGCAGATGATGTCGATACCCAGTTCGAGGGACTTCTCGATGAACCGCCGCCCCACTGCTGGGACCCCCTCCTCGTGGTCGTCGAGCCAGTAGTAGGACCCCGTGGCCGGGTCGCGGAAGTGCGTAAAGGTCTTCCAGCCGGCGATCGGGTACCGGTTGACGGTGTTCTCCATCTCCTCCAGGGTCGCTTCGATCCCGCCCACCTGAGGGAGCACCTGGGCGTGGAGAAGGATCCGATCGTCGCGGGTCAGGCCGAGGGCGACCCGTCGGGTCTCGTCCATCACCTCGATGGGCAGGGGGCTGCCTGTCGGATGGATGGGGAGGGCGGACACGACGGCCATCGACGTGTCCGACCGCAGGAACATCTCCTCCATGAAATGAGTCATCGAGAAGCACGCCCGGGGGTCGTCGTCGCCGCAGTTGATCTGGGGGAACTGGTCACCCCAGAAGCGCCGGCCGCGAGTGGCCGGGTTCAGGTCGTATTCGAGGAGGTGGCCCTGCACGTCCATGATGAACTCGCGCCCCTCCAGCCAGGCCTCGGCGGCCTTCGGCTCCCACAGGGCGTCGCGGGGGATGTGGTAGCGGCCGCCGACCGAGGCCGAGGCCTGCGCCGACAACCGGTCGAGGAAGAAGAGGGTGATCGCCGATGCGGTCGCGGTCTTCAGAAACTCGCGGCGATCCATGCGGAGCCGCCGGGCGGCCTTGTCGCATTGCTCCCTGGCCAGACGCAGCGCCTCGGTGACCGTGGGCCCGAGCGGCTGGGGGAGGAACTCGCCGTTGGAGACCGGTCCCAGCTTGATGGGGAGGCCCGGATCGTCGTCGTAGCGGTCCATGCCGCCCCCTCGCGGTCGACGGAGCACAATCTAACCCTGGCCCGGGGATGGCAAACGCCGGTCCGCCTCCCGCCTCCCGCAAGACCGCCTCCCGCCTCCCGCCGCCCGCCTCCCGCAAGAGCGGCCGAATAGGCCGCAGCTCCGGTGCGAGGAGGCGTCAGCCGAAGAGCCATGGACACACAAGGTCGGTAGGGTGGGGCGTCCTGCAGCGATCCGGGAGTTGAGCCATGGCAGGGATTCGTCTCGAGGGCGTCGGCAAGGTCTATCCGGATGGCCGGAGGGCCGTCGCCGAGGTCGACCTCGACATCAAGGACGGTGAGTTCCTCGTTCTCGTCGGCCCATCGGGCTGCGGCAAGTCGACTGTCCTGAGGATGATCGCGGGCCTCGAGGAGATCACCGAGGGCAAGCTGATCATCGACGGCCAGGTGATGAACGACGTCGCTCCCAAGGACCGCGACGTGGCGATGGTGTTCCAGAACTACGCCCTGTACCCCCACATGAGCGTGTTCGAGAACATGGCGTTCGGCCTCAAGTTGAGGAAGATGCCGAAGGACGAGATCCAGCGCCGGGTCGACGCGGCGGCCGATCTGCTGGAGATCGAGGACTACCTGGACCGCAAGCCGCGGGCGCTGTCGGGCGGCCAGCGGCAGCGGGTGGCCATGGGGCGCGCCATCGTCCGCGAGCCCAAGGCGTTCCTCATGGACGAGCCGCTTTCCAACCTCGACGCCAAGCTTCGCGTCGTCATGCGGACCGAACTGACGCTCCTCCACGAACGGCTCGGCACGACCACCGTGTACGTCACCCACGATCAGGTCGAGGCGATGACGCTCGGACAGCGAGTGGCCGTGCTCAAGCCGCTGACCGGTCGGCGTCGCGAGACTCTCCAGCAGGTGGCGCCTCCCGCTGAGCTGTTCAACGAGCCGGCGAACCTGTTCGTGGCCGGCTTCATCGGTAGCCCCGCGATGAATCTCGTCACCGCGGTGGTGGAAGGGTCGGGGACCGACGTCGACGTCGTGTTCGGCGGGATCAGGCTCCGGGTCGATCCCCGGGCTCTGCAGCGTGCCCCGGGACTCTCCGAGTTTGCCGGCAAGGAGGTCATTGCCGGCATTCGTCCGGGTGACTTCGAGCACAGCCGGATCGCCCGCGACAACGGCGCCAGGTCGACGATGGAGGTCGAGATCGAGGTGGTCGAGGTCCTCGGCTCGGAGTCGTACGTTCACTTCCCGGTTCCCGTGCCGCCGGTGATCACCCCCGACATCGAGGACCTGCTGGCCGATACCGGAGAGGACAAGGAGACCCTGCTCGATGAGCAGAGCATGTTCACCGCCAGGATCAGCCCGGACGTCTCCGTGGAGCCGCCCGAGCGGGTGACGCTCGTCGTGGACACCGCGAGGATGCACTTCTTCGACCCGTCGACCGGGGACCGGATCCGCTGAGTCGATCGCTCTCCCCCTGATGCCTCATCGCGGTGTCGCCGGGGTCCCTGCCCGGGCTCACCGAGCTGTCGGCTGTCAGATGTCTGGGCCTGGTCGGCGAGCAGCCTGCGGGAAGCGGGAGGCGGGAGGCGGGGGCGGGACGTTCAGGGCCTGGTGAGCGGATACGGGGCGTGGTCGACGAGGAAGCTCTCCAGCATCACGAGCAACTGCTCACCGGAGATCTGTACGGTCTCGATGTCCTCGACGAAGGCCATCGAGTGGTACTGGATCAGCACGGCATGCCCCTGGCCACCGGTGGTCCCGCTCTCGTCCGGTTCGACCCCTGCGGCCGAGTTGCCCACGATGGTGCACATACTCATGTCCCCGCAGTAGTAGGCGGCGCCGGTGACGTCGTACACGTGGTTGCGCTCGACGGTCCCGGCCGACATCTCGGTCACGGAGATCGCCCGCCCGTTGGTGCCGGTGACCACGTTGTCGAGCACTCGCACGTGCGACACGTGCGAGACGATCCCCTCGATCATGGGGCCCTCGATCGTGCAGCCCTGGACCACGGACTCCTCATGGCTGTCGGAGTTGATGATCTCGATTCCCTGGGCCAGCGGCCCGGTGAGACCGCTGATGGCGCAGTCAAGAATGGTGACCTGGACGTCGTGAGCGAAGATTCCGTGCCAGAGCGCTCCGGTGACCGTGACTCCATCGATGAGCACGTCGACGGCGTCGCGAATGTCGATCCCCGAATAGCCGCCCTCGACCGTGAGGTTGCGGATGGTGACGTCCTCCGTCGTGGTGATCAGGATCACCGGTTGATCTTCGGGCCCGGTCACCACCGCGCCCCGGCGGCCCATCAGGGTGAGGGGCTTGTCGATCACGATCGGGCCTCGATGGGTGCCGGCGCCGAGGACGATCCGATCGCCGGGGTCCGCAGCGGCGATGACCGCGGAGATGTCCTGGCCCGGGCTGACCCCAGGGGAGGTGCATCCGGCGAGCAGCATCGCGCCGACGACGACCAACCGCGGCTTCATTTGACGGATCCGCCGAGCAGCCCCGCCTCGAAGTACCGCTGGAACGCGAAGAAGATGATCAGGGGGACGATCGCCGAGAGGAAGACCCCGGGCGAGATCACCCCGATCCCCGTGC
>JAUYIV010000134.1 GCA_030688105.1 Actinomycetota bacterium
CGGCCGGGGGACGGTCGATGTGGTCGCTGCCGACGGATCGACCCGGCGCATCGAGGGGCGCCACGTGATGATCGCAACCGGGTCGGTTCCACGGTCGATCCCGGGGTATGACATCGATGGTGACCGAGTCGTGACCTCCGACCATGCCCTGGAATGGACCGCTCGGCCCGACCGCGTCGCCATCATCGGGGCGGGGGCCATCGGCGCCGAATTCGCCAGCCTGCTCATCGATGTGGGCGCTCAGGTGCATCTCTTCGAGGTTGTCGATCAGGTCCTTCCTGGGGTCGAACCCCGCGCCGCCCGCACCCTCCACAGGGCCTTTACAGACAAGGGCATGGAGGTGCACACCGGTGTCGCAGTCGACCCACCGAAGATCGGTCCCGACGGCGTGGTGGTTCCCTTCGGGGACCTGTCGGTCGAGGTCGACGTGGTCCTGGTGGCCGTCGGGCGCGCCCCGGTCACCTCCGGCATCGGGCTCGAAGAGGCGGGGGTCCGCCTGGATCACGGCTATGTGCTGGCCGACCTCGAAACCATGCTCACCGACGCCCCCAACGTCTACGCGGTCGGCGACATCGTCGCCGGGACGCCCCAGCTGGCGCACGCCGGGTTTGCCGAAGGCATCTCGGCGATGACCCACATCGCCACCGGATCTCCTGCGCCCACCGACTATCGGGCGATTCCGCTCGTCGTCTACACCCATCCGGAGGTGGCGTCGGTCGGGCTCACGGAACAGCAGGCGAAGGATGCGGGTTACGACGTCGTGGCCACGGACCACCCGTTCTCGGGGGCGGGAAGGGCAATAATCAAAGGGGAGACCGGCATGGTACGGATCGTCGCAGAGCGTGACGGGCCGATCCTCGGGGCGACGGTGGTCGGGTCGATCGCCGGCGAGACGATCCACGAACTGATGTACGCAGTCGGCTGGGAGGCCCTGCCCACCGAGGCGGCGGCGTTCATCCATGCCCATCCGACGATGGCAGAGGCGGTGGGCGAGACGCTCCTCGCCGCGGCCGGCAGGAGCCTGCATTGAGCGGGTACCAAGACGGGCCGGGCTTTCCTGGTGGCCTGCTCCGGTACCCTCTGAGGAGGTTGCTTTGATCGAGGCCAAGGGGCACGCCGCAGAGCTCAGCGAGGCGCAGCTCCTCGCGATGTACGAGCTGGTGCTCACCGGGCGCATCCTCGAGACCCGGCTCCACACCATGTACCGCGGGGGGCGCCTGGCGGGCGCGGTCTATCCGGGAGTGGGTCAGGAGGCGGCACAGGTCGGCTTTGCCTATGCCCTCGAGGACGGCGACGTCTTCGGCCCGACCCACCGCGACCTGCTCGGCCAGCTGACCCGGGGTGTGACCCTGGAGGAGACCCTCCTCAACTTCTACGGCAAGGCGTCGGCGCCGACCAAGGGGCGGGATGGCAACAGCCACTTCAACGTCCTCGACAAGGGAACGTTGATGGTGATCTCCCCCCTTCCCGATGCGTACCCGGTGGCGATGGGCTGCGCCCTGGCGTTCCACCAGCGCTTGGAGCGCCGGGTCGCCCTGGCCAATTGCGGCGAGGGAGCGACCGCGACCGGTACCTGGCACGAGACGGTGAACATGGCAGCCGTCCTCCATCTCCCGATCGTCTTCACGGTCCAGAACAACCAATACGCCTACTCGACCCCCAACGAGCGGGAGTTCAACCTGTCTTATGTCGCTCACCGCGCCGACGGCTATGGCATCCCCGGCGTCGTCGTCGACGGCAACGACATCCTGGAGTGCTACTCGGCGGCGAAGGAGGCAGTCGAGCGGGCCCGTAACGGCGAGGGGCCGACTCTCATCGAGGCAGTGACCTTCCGCCACTTCGGGCACGCCGGGCACGACCCGGCCGATTACGTCAAGCCGGACGAGCGCGAGGAATGGATGGCGAAGGACCCGGTCCCGCGCTTCGAGGAGTTCCTCGGCTCACGGGGTCTGCTCGACGAGGCCCGGCGGGCGGAGCTCCACGAACGCATCGAGCAGAAGATCCGCAAGACGATCGAATGGGCTCAGGAACAGCCGGATCCGGCGCCGGATTGGGTCACGGCCGACCTGTTTGCGGTGCGGTCGAAGCCCATTCCCGCCCCGACCGCTCCCGCGGGGGAACCGATCACTCTCCTCGACGCGGTGGCGCAGGGGCTCGACGAAGAGATGGAGCGGGACGAGCGAGTGTTCATCCTCGGAGAGGACGTCGGCCCGTTCGGGGGCGCCTTCAAGGTGACGAAGGGACTCTTCGAGAAGTACGGGCCCAGCCGGGTCATCGACAGCCCCATCGCCGAGACGGCCATCGTGGGAGGAGCGGTCGGGGCCGCCCTCATGGGCCAGGTGCCCATCGTGGAGCTTCAGTACACCGACTTCATCTATCCGGCCATGGACCAGCTCGTCAACGAGGCGGCGAAGTACCACTGGAAGACCGGCGACGCCGTTCCCATCGTGATCCGGGGCCCAAGCGGCGGCGGGCTCCGAGCCGGCCCGTTTCACTCCATCAACCCCGAGGGCCTGCTCTCGCATCATCCCGGGCTCAAGATCGTGGTGCCCAGCACCCCCAGCGCCGCCAAGGGGCTGCTGCTGGCGGCAATCCGCGACCCGAATCCCGTCGTGTTCCTCGAGCACAAGAAGCTCTACCGGAGCGTCAAGGAGCCGGTGCCGCCCGGTGACTACGAGATCGAGATCGGGAAGGCCCGGCTCGCCCGGGAGGGTGACGACGTGACGATCGTCACCTGGGGGGCGATGGTTCACACCTCGCTCGAGGCCGCGGAACGGCTCGCCGCCGAGGGGATCGAGGCCGAGATCGTGGACCTGCAGTCGGTCTCCCCGATCGACTGGGACGCGATATTCGCCTCCGTGGCAAAGACATCGCGCCTGGTCGTGGTCCAGGAGGACGTGCCGTTCTCCAGCATCGCCTCCGAGGTCTCTGCCCGAGTCGCCGCGGAGGCGTTTTGGGACCTCGACGCCCCGATCATCCGGGTGACCCCGCCCCACACCCACATCCCGTTCGCCGCCGTGCTCGAGGACGCGTTCATTCCGCAGGCGGAGGACGTGTTCAACGCGGTCCGGAAGCTCGCAGACGTCTAGGAGGATCCATGTCGCATACGGTCACCATGCCCCAGCTGGGCGAGACGGTCACCGAGGGAACCATCCTCCGATGGGCCAAGCAGCCAGGTGACACGATCGACGAAGATGAGGTCCTCCTCGAGATCTCCACCGACAAGGTCGATACCGAGGTGCCTTCGCCCTGGTCGGGGACCGTCCTCGAGATCCTGGTGCCCGAAGGCGAGACCGTGGGCGTGGGGACGGCTCTGGCCGTGATCGGCGAGCCCGGCGAGTCGGCTGCTTCGGCGGCGGCACCGGTCGCCGAGCCCACCGAAAGACCGCCCGAGCCGGAGGCCCCGGAACCCCAGCCGGCGCCGGCGCGGCCGGCCTGGGAG
>JAUYIV010000135.1 GCA_030688105.1 Actinomycetota bacterium
CGACCTCCGGATCCTCTCCGATGACGCCCAGGTCGGCCAGCCGGAGATCAAACTCGGGGTCATCCCGGGCGCGGGCGGCACGCAGCGCCTCGCCCGGCTCATCGGGGTGGGTCGGGCGAAGGACCTGGTGCTCACCGGCCGGATGATCAATGCCGCCACCGCTCTGGAGTGGGGGCTGGCAGACCGGGTGGTCGCCGCCGACGAGCTCGATGAGGCGGCCCGCACTCTGGCGGCCGAGCTCGCCGCCGGTGCCACGGTGTCGATGGGGATCGCCAAGCGGGTGATCGACTCGGGATTCTCGATGCCGCTCGCCGACGCCTTGACGCTCGAGGCGGATGGGTTCCGCGAGGCCTTCGAGACCGAGGATGCCGCCGAGGGCGTGGACGCCTTCCTCGAAAAGCGCCCTCCGTCGTTCAAGGGGCGCTGAGCCGCTGCTGCAACTGCCTCAGATTGCGTCTCCAGATCCGAGCCAGGATCGGGCGGGCCACGAACGCCCCCACCGGTCCACCGAAGAACCACGGAAACCGGACCGTCTCCGCCCATGTGAGCCGCGTGCCCTCAGCCTCGGTTTCGAGGGCAAACCGGCCATTACCGGTGAAAAGGCCGCGGTGGATCACAGCGATCGAGCGCGGGCGATCCCACTCGGTGAACTCCATCTCGTCCGTGGTTCTGAAGGGGCCGATCTTGGTGGCAACGGTCACTCGGGTTCCGATCCCGCGACGACGCTCCCCGACGAACTCGACGGCGATGGCCTCCGCCATCCATCGAGGGTGGTTTTCGATGCGCTCGAGCTCCTTCCAGACCTCTTCGGGGGCAGCGGGGAGGTGAGTTGCCACCTCGATCGGCCTCATGTCCGGACGCCTTCTTGGGGACCCATCACTCATCGTCCTCGGGAGGCGCGGTCGCGGCCGCCTGCAGGAACTCCGACAGCGCCGACTGGTACGCCTCGGGATCCAGGTTCCAGCTCTCGCCATGATCGGCCCCCGGCACCGTGATCATGGTTGCGAGTTCGCCCAGGGCGGCGATGTACTCCCGGCTCGAGGTGATGGGGGCCTCCGCGTCGTCGGTGCCATGGAACAGGAGCACCGGCACCGCGATCTCCGATGCGGCGTCGATGTGATCGAGCGCGCTCCATTCGACGCCGAACCGGAACGATGCCATCGCCCGTGACCAGTCGACGATGAATCCCGGCACCTTGTCTCCCGCGGCCAGCCCGTCGACGAGCTGGCCGGCATCGAGCACCGGAGAGTCGAAGACGAGTCCGGAGACCATCTCGGTGAGCCGCGAGTTCCGCATGAACACCGACACGATCGAGCCCCCGGTTCCGTAGCCGACCAACACGACGTGGGTCGCGCCCTCGCCGACGGCGAATTCCACGGCCGCCTCGAGATCCGCCCACTCGTTTCGGCCGTATCCGTGGCGGCCGCTGCTGCTCGGCGGGGCCCCGGCGTCGTTCCGGTACGTGATGGTGAGGGTGGGGAGCCCGAGAGCCTGTGCGGTGGGAATCGCTCGGAGCGCCTCGCGCCGGTCTGCCCCGGCACCGTGGACGAACACCACCCAGGTGTCGGATTCACCCGGGGTCAGCCATGCAGGGAGAGGGCCCAGCGGGCCATCGATCAGCGCCTCCCCATACGCGATGCCCCGCGACTCGGGATCGGGGAAGGCCATACGGTCCCATGCGGCGCGCTGGCCGGCCGCCACGAGACCGTCGATGGTGATCAGCTGGCGGCTGACCACTCCTGCGGCCTCCGCCAGCACCGGACCGACCTTGGCGTAACCCTCGGAGAAATCGAGGCCCCATTGGCCCGGCTTGGTGGTGCGGGAATCCGTGGGAATGCTGACCTGGGCGGCGGCGACGTGCAGGAGGACCACATCCGGCGTGGTGTCGAGGGTCCGCGAGGCGAACACCTCGCGTTCGATCTCGCCCGAGTAGTACCAGGTGGCGGCGAACAGGCCGGCGGCGACGACGAAGACGGTGATGGCCAGCCCACGGGACAGCCAGAGTCTCGCCCGCTTGGTGACCATCGTGCGATCGTACTTCGGGGCTCCGCTGTACCGCTCTTGTGCGATCCCGGCAATTGGCAAATGGCGATCCCCACGTCTTGCTGGTTGCCGTCTCATCGCCCACGGGACAATGTCTCAGGTCCGGGCAATACTCTTGCCCCGATGCTCTACCTGGATCACGCCGCCACCACGCCGCTTCGACCGGAGGCTCGCGAGGCGATGGCGCCGTTCCTCGACGCCGAGTTCGGCAACCCGTCGGGCATCCACTCGGTCAGCCGGCGGGCCAAGAACGCCCTCGAGGATGCCCGCGAGCGAGTGGCCGCGCTCCTCGGGGCGGCTCACCCCCTCGACATCGTCTTCACGGGCGGGGGCACCGAGTCGGACAACCTGGGCGTCGCCGGACCCGCCCTCGCCGGCGGCGACCGCGGCGGTGTGGTGACCACGGCCATCGAGCACGACGCGGTGCTGGAGACGGCGAGGTTCCTCGGGCGCCTGGGATGCCCGGTGGCGATTGTCGGCGTCGATGATCTGGGCCGTGCCCACCCGGCCGAGGTCGCCGCGGCGCTCACCGGTCGGACCCGGATCGTCTCGGTGATGGCGGCGAACAACGAGACCGGTGTGGTCCAGCCGGTTGCCGAGATCGCCTCGGCGGTTCGGGCGGACGCGCCGCAAGCCCTCATCCACAGCGACGCAGTCCAGGCGTACGTCTCCCGAGAGGTGGGGCTCGACTCTCTCGGCGTCGACCTGCTGACCGTGGCATCGCACAAGGTCGGTGGCCCCAAGGGCGTCGGCGTGCTGGCGATGCGTCCCGGCATCGACCTCGAGCCGGTGATCCACGGAGGAGGCCATGAGCTCGGCCGGCGCTCGGGCACCCACAACGTGGCCGGGATCGTCGGCATGGCGGCAGCACTCGAGGCCGCTTCGAAGGACCGTGAGCGGTTCACCCACGACGTCGAGGAGGCCAGGCGCCGCTTCGAGACCCGCCTCGTCGCCGAGGTGCCCGGGGCGGCGCTGACGGTCCCCGGGACCGATCGGCTCGTCCAGCACAGCCATTTCCGCATCGACGGGGTGGATGCCGAGACGCTCCTCATCAGGCTCGATGCCGCCGGAGTGGCCGCGGCTGCGGGGTCGGCCTGCCACAGCGGCGCCATCGAGGTGTCTCACGTCCTGGCGGCGATGGGTATGGGTGTCGAGGACGCCCGGTCATCGGTCCGGTTCACCTTCGGGTGGACCATCCGACCCGGGGACGGAGACGCCGCCGCCGACGCCCTTGTCGCCGCGGTGGAGGGCCTGCGATGAAGGCCCTCGTGGCGATGTCGGGAGGCGTCGACAGCAGCGTTGCCGCCGCGGTGATGCGTGAGTTGGGTCACGAGGTGGTGGGGGTCACCCTCAAGCAGTGGGAGGGCCCCGATGGCCGGCTTCCGACGGCGGGATGCTGCACCGTCGCCGATGCCGAGGACGCCCGGCGGGTCGCCGCCCGGCTCGGGATCCCGTACTACGTGCTCGACTACACCGACCAGTTCGAGCAGGAGGTCGTGGCGCGTTTCGGCGCGGGCTACTTGGCCGGCCGGACTCCCAACCCGTGCATAGAGTGCAACCGCCGGGTTCGTTTCGGGGCATTGCTCGAAAGGGTCGGAGCACTGGGATGCGACGTGCTGGTGACCGGGCATCACGCCCGGGTCGACCGGGTGCGAGACCGCTACCGGCTCCTGTCGGGACGGGACCGGGCGAAGGATCAGTCGTACGTGCTCCACATGCTCGGCCAGGCCGAGTTGGCGCGGATCGCGCTCCCCATCGGGGAGATGACCAAGGACGAGGTTCGTGCCGAGGCGGCGCGCCTCGGGCTGCGCAACGCCGCCAAGCCCGACAGCCAGGACCTGTGCTTCGTCCAGGGCGACTACCGGGACTTCCTCCGCGAGCATTTCCCCGAGACGGCGCGCCCCGGCGCCATCGTCGACGAGCACGGCACCCCCGTCGGGTCGCACGACGGCGTGTCGGGATTCACGGTGGGGCAGCGCCGCGGCTTGGGGG
>JAUYIV010000141.1 GCA_030688105.1 Actinomycetota bacterium
GCGTTGTGCTCGTCGGCGGCGGCCTCGGCGCCGGCGACCGCCTCGAGGGCGTCCGCGGGGCGGCCGGCGGCGAAGGCGGCCCGCGCCCAGTACACCGCCTTGTCCGCTTGTGACACCGGGCCCTCGATCTCCTTGGCCTCCGCGCGGAGCCGCGAGAACCCGGCTTCGGCGCTGCGGACCTCGCCACGATCGAGTTGCACCCACGCCCGGTTGAGCCGCCCGTAGAACCTCTGCACCTCATGCCCGTGCCGTTCGAGGAGCTCCAGCCCGACCTCGATGACTCGATCGGCTTCCCGGGGGAAGCCGATCCGGCTGAGCATCCGGCCGCGCAGGGTGAGCATCGAGCCCGCCTTGGAGGGCTCATCCGCCGCCCACGCCTCCATCTCGCCGAGCGCGGCGAGGGTCTCCGCCCACTGCGGTGCCTGCAGGTCGTCGGCGACCACGGTGATGAACCCCAGCGCGTCGACACGCTCGACCCCTTCGAGCCAACGGACCGCGATCTCGAGCTCGGTCATCGCCTCGTTGGAGCGGCCCGAGGCGCGCAGGTGCCGGGCCCGGATGAGGCGCAACCGCCCCTGGGTGGTCTTGTCCAGGCCGGGCGAGTGCTCTTGTGCCTGGACGGCGAGCCCGGCCAGCTCGGCCGCCGTCTCCGGGTCGAGCTCGGAACGGAGCGCGGCGAGGGCGAGGGGGTCCCGGGCATCTCCCCATCGCCCGGCGGTGGCGTAGAGACGCCCGATGTCGCCCGGGTCGGCTCCCAGCGCGGCGATGGTCTCGGCGAGGGCCGCGGCGAGCTGGGAGTCACGAACCGCCGAGACCTCACCCTCGTCCTGGCCGGGGGCGAGAACGAAGCCTCCGTCACGGAATTCGAGGACCCCCTCCCCTACGAAGGTTTCCCCCTCGTCGACGACGGCGGAGACGTCGACGCCGAGCGCGGCCGCCGCCTCTTCGGGCCGCACCGGGCGCGGAGCGAGGCGGGCAAGCGCCCTCAGGTCACGACCGATGTTGGACAATGCCCCACCCCTCAGATCCGCAGACTGCCGCCACGGAGACTACCGAGTAACGAGGGCGTCCGGGGGGTGCCGGCGCGGCGGAGGGACGGGGTTCGACCCCGCCCCTCCACACCCTTCCAGGTTCTCATCCCCCGAAGAGCTCGGCCCAGTGCGCCGCAACCGCGGTGTCGTAGGTGTACGAGTAGCCGCATGCCCAGACGAAGCCGTCCGAGCCCGAGATCAGGTACCGCTGACCGACCTCCAGCGAGGCCCCGACCAGGGCGACGGCCCCGGTATCGACCAGGATGCCGGCGTCGAGCGTCACCTCGTCGCCCTCGCCGCCCTTGTACCAACGATGCACCTCGAAGGTGGCCAGGTTCTGGGGCAGGTCGAACTCCTCGTCCAACCCCGGCACCGACTCGACCGACACGAGCGTGCCGTCGAAGGCGACCTCCTGATCGAGGAGCATCTCGTCGGAGTACTGGATGCACATCGCCATCGAGTCACCCAGAGGCTGGCCGACGATCACCTCCTCCGGCGCCGAGTCCGGTCCAAAGACGGCGTAGGCGCCCACCGCCATCGCCACAATGGCAACCGCCGACGCGGCCATGGCGACGGGCCGGGCCCATGATCGCCGCGGCGCCGCCGGTTGCTCTTCCATCACATCCATGCTCGTTACCTCCTGGAACAGGGCCCGGGCATGGGCCCCCGTGGTGTCTGTGGGCACTTCCAGCCGGTCGAGCGGGTCGGCACGACGCAACGCCTCGATGGGATCGCCTTCGAATCGTCGCCTGCTCATTCCCGTGTCACCTCTCCGGAATGCCCTTTCACCTCTCCAGGTGTCCGGATGTCACCGTCGGATTTCAGGCCGCCTGCATTCTGGACTCCCAGTCGCTCCAGCTCCCGGGCCAGGCGCCTCCGAGCGCGGTGCAGCCGGACCGCGGCCGTCGATACCGGGATGCCAAGGACGAGGGCGATGTCCGCCGTGTCGAGATCGTCCCAGGCATGGAGGGTCAGAATCTCGCGGTCGGCGGGTCGCAGCCGGTCGAGGGCCTCGTGGACCTCGTCGTAGGACCGGCCTGCCGGGGCCGGCTCGTGCCGCAGGCGGCCGATGAGTCGCTCCCTGCGATCTCGCCCCCGGTAGTGGTTGGCCAGCGTGCGGCGGGCGGCGCCATACATCCATGGCAGGCGGCCCGCGTCGATCGGGATCTCCTCGAGTCGGCGCCACGCGATCGTGAACACTTCGGAGACGACGTCTTCGGCATCCTGGCCAGAGGCGACCCGCCGCATCACGTACCCCATCATCCGGGGATACGCCTCGTCGTAGAGCACACGGAAACGTGCGGCCCGGTCGGACCGGGCCTCAGATATGGCTTTGCTCACACTGCTTTGATCCCCGGGAGGGCCCGATTGGTTCCCGATGCGCTCGGAGCCAACAGTCGACACGACGGCGAAGAGATGCTTCGGTACCCGGTCGATCGCCCGTCGGTGGCGTCGGCCGGTGCAGCCAGCCGAGATCGAGCTCGATTCGGCCGCCGATGTCGTGATCGATGACGAGCCGCCACACCCCCCTCGTTGACCCCCTGCTCCATGGCACAACCATGGGTCGCGATTAGGGTCGATTCTCAAGTTTCGGCGGCACGACCGCCGATGGTGATTTCATGCGTCGGCGCCACACCGTCTCTCATGCTTTGGGGATCACCACGGTGCTCGCCGCGGTCCTCATCGCGGCAGCGCCCGTCGCCTCTGCCCACCACGGGCCTCCCTACGAGAGCGGTCCCGATCACGAGTTCGGGGAGATGGTGGACTACCCCCTCGTCTTCCCGGTCCAGGGCGCCCACACCATGCGGGACACGTTCTTCGCCGGCCGATGCTGCGAACCGGGCGAGATCCACCATGCCCAGGACATCATGGCGCCGAAGATGACGCCGGTCGTGGCGGCGGCCTCGGGAATCGTCAAATACGTCAACTGGTCCCGAGACCCCGACCCGGCGCCGCCCGACGATCGCTGCTGCACCCTCGTCATCGACCACGACGACGGCTGGGAGTCGTGGTACATCCACCTCAACAATGACACGCCGGGGACGGACGACGGCGACGGATGGGGCATCGCCCCGGGGATCGCCCCCGGCGTCCACGTCGACGCCGGTCAATTGATCGGCTGGGTCGGCGACTCGGGGAATGCCGAGGGGACGAGCTCCCACCTCCATTTCGAGCTGAAGGACGAGTACGGGATCATCGTCAACCCTCTCGAGGCACTCCTCGCCGGTTACACGCAGCCGGGCCGCGTTGCCGGCGCCAATCGCTACCTCACGGCGATCGAGATCTCGAAGCGGACACACCCCGACGGGGCCGACGTCGTCTATGTCGCCGTCGGGGTCAACTTCCCGGATGCGCTGGCAGCGGGACCGGTGGCGGCGGCGGAGGGCGCTCCCATACTCCTGGCGACCTCGACCTCGGTGCCTGCGGAAGCGATCGCCGAGCTGGTCCGGCTCGATCCGTCGCTCGTTGTGATCCTGGGTGGTCCGGCCGCCATCGCCGACGCCGTCCTGACCCAGGTCGGGGACGCTCTGCCCTCGGCGGAGGTGGAGCGTCGCTTCGGCGCGACCCGTTACGAGACCGCCGTAGAGGCCTCGAAGGCCGTGTTCCCGTCCTCGGTGGGCACCGTGTTCATCGCCTCGGGAGAGGACTACCCGGATGCGCTCGTCGCCGCTCCCAGTGCCGCGGTGGGCGGGAACCCGCTGCTGCTCGTCCGTCGCGATTCGGTGCCTGATGCGGTGGCCGAGGAGTTGGAGCGGCTCGGCCCGAGCCGGATCGTGATCGTCGGCGGGACCACCGCCATATCGAGTTCCGTCGAGGAAGCCCTCGATGCGTTTGCTCCTCAAGTCGACCGGATCTCCGGATCGGACCGCTATTCAGTCTCGGCCGCACTCTCGGCCACGGAGTTCCCCGATGGAGCCGCGACCGTCTACGTCGCCGTGGGGACGGATTTCGCCGACGCGCTCGCCGGCGGCCCGGCGTCGGCGCGGGACGGGGCCCCCCTCCTCCTGGTCTCCACGTACGCGATCCCGCCCTCGGTGGCTGCCGAGCTGGATCGGATCGGACCCACCGAGATCGTAATCCTCGGAGGCCCGGCGGCGATCTCCGACGCCGTGGCCTTCGCCCTCGACGCCTACGTGGTCTGAGAGGCGGCCCTCACCGGGGCCGGTGGCCCGACGACGGCCCCAGCACGACGCCGGCGTTGAAGGCGAGGGTGGCTGCGGCGAAACGGGCAAAGCGTCGATCGGTGCCGGGCTTCCGGCGGAAGGCTCCCTGCCCGGTGCACTCCGCCTCCGGGAGCCACGGAAACGGAGCTGCCGAGGAGTGGGTCTGAGCGAACACCGGACTCCGGGGACGTAGGGTTGGCGGGATAGCGCTCGCACTCGATCCGGAGGAGGTCTGAGATGTCCGCCCGTCACCTTTCCCTGCTGACCGCCATCGCCGTGGTCGCCGCCTTCGTCGTCGGCGACGCCGTCGTCTCCCGAGCCGGAGGCGCACAGCTCGTCGACGTCGTCTACATCGCCACCGGGGAGAACTACCCCGACGCTCTCGCCGCCGGCCCCGCCACCGGAGGCGAAGGACCGATCCTGCTGGTCACTCAGAACAGCATCCCCCAGCCCACCATCGACGAGCTGATCCGCCTCAACCCCAAGACGATCTTCATCGTCGGAGGAGAAGCGGTGATCTCCGCCGCGGTGGAGGCCCAGCTCGACAACTACACCACCGGGGCGGTGATCCGCCTCGCCGGATCCAACCGGTATGCCACCGCCGCCGCCATCTCCGAGGACACCTTCCCCGTCACCGGCGCCTTCAGCTGCGCTGGCCGGGGATTCCATCCCGAAACAGGCAGCTGGACATGGGGCTATAGCGGTGGTCAACGGGTGGGCGCGAGCATCTTCTCGTGTCCGGTCAGTCTCCCCCACGGTGTGACCATGACCTCGCTGCGAGTCACCGCGAGAGACAACTCGGACGCGGGCGAAGTCCATTGCGACCTCGCTCGAGTGGACCTCCGCGCCGGCTTTATTGACCCGACCGTCGGGGATTTCGACATTCTCACCGGCGTGAGCACTGGAGGGTCGCCGATACCGGGCGACACCGAACTGGTGCAGAGCCTCTCCCATGTGGTCAACAACACCGGCTACGGCTACTGGATTACCTGCTTCCTCGGCGGCGGGGAAATCGGCCTCTACGGGGTGATCATCGAATACCGCCGCTGAAACCCTGGATGGCCGGGCCGGACGGGGAATCGGTCGGGTCGCGCCGGCGGCTCCCTGACTCGCAGGGATTGGAGGAGCGCGCCGCCGAGTGAGAGGCGGGACATAGGCGAGGCGAGCGCTTGAAGGCGCTGGGGGGCCTCCTTGTGCGCGAGAGGCTGACGCGGTCGAATGACGGCGGTCGGAGGCCCGATGGCATGGGCCGCCAACTTCGATGGGCTACGCGATCAGTGCGACCAAGCCGTTCTCGACGTGGGCGCCAACGACCGCGGTTCCGCCGAGGATGATCCCCCGAGTGGCGCCGAGGCTCTCGATCTCACCCGAGACCGAGACGGGAAGCTCGTCGCCGGGCACCAGCAGCACGGGTCCGCTCCACCAACCGGCGGCCGCGGCACCGGCGAGGGCGTCGGGGAAGTTCAAGCCCGTGGCCAGGTAGACCCGCTCCGCATCGCTGGGGAAGGCTTCGGCGCTGATCGCCACCGCCGTCTCGTATCTGTTGGGACCGGATATTCGATCGACATCGGGGGCGAGTGCCTGCAACTGGGCGAAGACGGTGTTGGACACCACAGAGGTTCCACCGACGACGATGATCCGAGATGGGCCGAGTCGTTCGATCTCGGCCGCTACCGCGCCTGGCAGGAGGTTCGGGTCGGTGAGGAGGACCGGCCCGCCGAGCTCCACGGCCGCCGGTGCACCGGCCAACGCGTCGGCGAACCCCA
>JAUYIV010000147.1 GCA_030688105.1 Actinomycetota bacterium
ACGGTTCGACTCCGGCGAGGTCACGACGAGCGCCGGAAGCGGAGCGGGCGCCTCGATTCGCCGGGACTTCGCCGGCGCCGCCGCCGACACCTGCCCCCGCACTGCGCGCGCCACGAAGTACAAGAAGAGATAGAGACTGGCGACAAAGGCCACCTTGGCGATGTTCACGAGGGTGTCGGTCATTCGGGGGGCCTGATGACGTACTCGACTCCGCCGAATGAGATTCGATCCCCGTCGACGATGGGGGCCGCCTCCAAGATTCGCTCGCCGTTGAGAAAGGTCCCGTTGGAGGAACCCAGGTCGGCAATCCACGCCGAGCCCGACTCTTGCCAGATCAGCGCGTGAATCCGAGAGGTGTCATCGCTCGAGACGTGGACGTCTGAACCACCCGATCGCCCGACGACGGCGCGGTTGACCGTGATCGGCAGGGGGGCTCCACCGGCGGCGGGCTCGAGCCTCGCCCAGGGTTGGCGCGGGCCCGGCTCGACCCAGCACTCGATCTCGACGTCCGATGGCCGGCCCTCTGGGGCGATTTCGACGTCGACCCATGCGGTGCCCTCCAGACGCCATCCCCGGTCGGCGGCGGCATCCTCTACGAACTGTGCGAGCTCGCTTCGCACGGCGGTGAGCACGTCCGTCTCGACGGCCTCGCCCCCAAGGGTGATCCGGAAGGCGTTGGGTGCTCCGGGCCCCCCAGGGGTCTCGAAGAGTGCGAGGTCGGCCTCCCGAACCAGCCGGCTCCCCAGCTCGACGGGGTGGACGCGTCCGCGAAATAGCCGGGACGCCAAGCCGTCGACGAGTCGTTCCAGACGGCGTTCCAGGCCGCGGGCGAGACCCATCCCAGAAGGGTACAAGCTGTGCCGGTTGGCTCGGGAGTCGGTGGATTTCTGATAGCGGATGGTATCGCCGACTCAGCGCATCGCCGGACCGCTCTTTCAACGACCTGGGTATCCCCAGCCGACCGCCTGGTGCGTGACCGGCGGGTGTTGCCACCTTCGGGACGGGTATCTTCGGAGCAGCCATCTCCGCCGGAGCGCGACCATGACCTCCTTTCCCTTCGGTTCTCCCGACGTTCCGGTTCCCGACGAGGTCACCGCGAACCTGAGGCGCGCCTGGGATGAGCTCGCCGCACCGGGAGCGTCGTACACCGGCGCGGAGCGGGTCGCCATCGCCGCCGAAGCACGACGGGCACGCGCCGGACTGAAGCCTGCGACCAGCCTCCCTCCGGCCGCTGCCGAGGCCGCCCGTCGCGGACGAAGACGCCATCTCCAAGTTGACTAGAACCCGACAGTTGGGCCCGCCACAATTCGTGGCGGTGCGGGTATCCGATCGGTGGGGCAGGTGCCGCCTCCTCCGATAGGTGCGCGCCGCGAGCGCCCAACACGCGGGTTCCAACGCCTACCCCGCTCGTGGAGGAGGGCCGACCGGCGTCTGTTCGGCGGCGCAGCCGCCGAAGTCGGGCCCGGGAGCCGGTGACGGCCGCGGCGGGGTTGGGGCCCCGCTCGTGGAGGAGGGCCGACCGGCGTCTGAAGTCGGCCCGGGAATAGACCGGGTGGGCGAGGGGGGAGTCGAACCCCCACGAGTGTTACCCCACAGGATTCTGAGTCCTGCGCGTCTGCCAATTCCGCCACTCGCCCGAGGGCCGGGAATCGTACCATCGGCGCCGAATGGGCCAGGGGGGCACGCTCGGCGCGATACGTGATGCCCTCCTTCGTCTCCCCGAAGCGCGCCCGGGGGGCTGCCTGGAGAGGCAGCCCCCCGGGGTGGTGCCGGATCAGCGGGTCAGTTGGCCCAATCGCACCGTCTGGAAGCGCACCACGGTGATGACGGCGCCCAGGCCGATGGCGATCCCGAACAGGTAGAGGGCGACGCCGAGGCGGCGGACCGCCTCGAGCACCTCGGCCCAGCGGGCGATACTCTCCAGGCTCCAGGTGCCGACGGCGGCGGCAGCGACGAAGTGGAGGGCCACCGCGCCGAAGATCGCCATCATCCCCATCGCCATGAAGGCGATGAGCACCTTTGCCGTCACTGGCATGCGCAACGTGTGCACCTTGCCGCCGGCGGCCTCCTGGACCTCGCCACCGCCCTTACGGAAGCGGCCGAGGATCCGCGCGATCGCGAATGAGATGGATGCAAACACCGCCCCGAACCCAATGAAGCCGAAGGCGGCGATCAGGTGCCCGAGCCGGGCCGCGTCCTCGATGTCGGCGGGGCCGCTGGCGTCGGCGACGGTCGCCGCCCGCACGAAGGCGAGGACCAGTGCCACCGGGAAGGCCATGATCGCCATGGCGAACGTCACTCCCCAGAGGCGGTTGCCCATCTTGTGTGGCCGGGCGTAGCCGAGGTCTTTGTCGGTGACCGTGTAATTGGTGGTCATTGTCATCTTCTCCTCGTCTACTTGCCGGTGGCGATGATTTCGCGCACCCGGGCGAACTGGAATGCGAGCACGTTGCCGATGGTCACCAGTGCCAGCACGACGCCGGCGAGGAGCAGGCCGAGGCTGACCTCGCGGAACGGCCCGAGCCAGGCGGACCATGCCGCAAACGATTGGGGGTCACCGACTGCCGCGGCCACCGCGTAGAGCACGAGCTGCACCATGGAGACCATCAGCCCGAGGGCCATGAAGCCGACGAACAGCTTGGCGGTCTTGGGCATCTTCAGGGTGCGCACGGGCAGGCCGAGCGATTCCTGGACTCTTCCACCGCTCTCCCG
This sequence comes from Actinomycetota bacterium, assembly GCA_030688105.1. GTDB lineage: Bacteria > Actinomycetota > Acidimicrobiia > Spongiisociales > UBA11373 > JAUYIV01. The sequence continues at coordinate 2,713 of JAUYIV010000147.1, forward strand.
CAGAGCAGCGAGGATCGAGTCGAGCAGGAACGAGATCCCCGCGAGCAGCAGACCCTCTCCGAGGAACTGCACGCCCTGGGTCCATGCCTGTGCGGCCTGCTGAATGCCGTCGTCGACCTTGCCCGCCCACACCAGCGACAGCACGAAGCCGACGACCACGAGCATGTAGCCCATGGCCAGCATCGGGAACCACATCGTGCGTGCCATGCGGTGGATGGGCAGCGGTCCGGGCGCAGTCGCGGTCTCGGTGCACTCACCGAACTCGGTTTGCACCGTGCCTCGCGGCAGGGGGGCCTCGACGTGGGGGCGCAGCCGTGCGCAGGCGTCCTCGACACTCGCCGCCCGGCGCCAGATCTGGGTGAGGATCCCCACCAGTACCAGCCCGATCGCCAGTTTCACCGTGCCGAATCCGAGCACCGTCAGGCCGAACGACCAGGCGAACGTTGCGCCCGTCTCGGTGGCCGAGTTCGCCGCCGCCACGTTGGCGACCAGCGCGATCACCACCGCCAGCACCCCGATTGCCGCCGCGCCGAATCCGATCGGTCGCAGCCTCGATGGCGCACTCGGATCGTCACCTGTCTTGGGAC
>JAUYIV010000159.1 GCA_030688105.1 Actinomycetota bacterium
CCGACTCCGGCGGCTGCCATCACCGCCCAGATGCCTGATATGTCCCGGGCGAACAGAGCGATGGCGACCCCGAATCCCGCCCCCATCGCCAGCCCGCCACCGAGCGGGACCGAGTCCATCCTCCACCGCGGGCCCCCGGCCGATCGTGTCACCGCTCGTCTCAGGGAAGGAATCCACACAAAGGCCGCGCAGGCGGTGAAGGAGACGACGAACGCGGCGAGTGCCGGTCTCATCGTCGCTGCTGGTGCTGGCGCTGCACTAAGTGCTGTGGCCGGAGAGACGTGATGGTATTTCCGAGGCGCTGCACTAAAGAAAGTCCGGGTTCTGCCGGGCGTGCTCGGCAACCCGGTCAATGATCTCCTCCAGGTCGACCTTGGGCTCGAATCCGGTTATCCGGCGGAGTTTCGAGATGTCGGGGACTCTGCGGTGCATGTCCTCGAAACCGGGCGCATACGCCTCGTCATAGGGGACGGTCACGATCTGGGACGAGGACCCCGTCCGCTCCTTGACGAGCTCGGCGAGATCCATGATCGTGATCTCACGCCCACCGCCGATGTTGAAGACCTCTCCGAAGGCCTCCCGGTGGGTCGGAAGGTCGAGCAGAGCGCGGACCGCGTCACCGACATAGGTGAAGGCCCGGCTCTGGCTTCCGTCTCCGTAGACCGTGATCGATTCGCCACGCAGCGCCTGCCGCACGAACGTCGGGATCACCATCCCGTAGCGACCGGTCTGCCGGGGCCCGACCGTGTTGAACAGGCGAACGATGACGACCGGCAGCCCATCGCGCCGGTGGTAGGCGACGGCGAGGAACTCGTCGATCGCCTTGGAGGCGGCATACGCCCAACGTGAATGGGTGGTCGGCCCGAGCACCATGTCGTGTTCCTCGGAGTACGGCACCCGGTCGGATTTCCCGTAGACCTCGGAAGTCGAGGCGATGACGACGGGGCGGCGCCATTTGTTCGCCAGCCTGAGCACGACCTCGGTCCCCCGAATGTTCGTCTCGATGGTGTGCACCGGGTCGTCCACGATCAGCTTGACCCCGACCGCCGCCGCCAGGTGGTAGACGATGTCGGCCCCATGGATGAGGGCCTCGAGCGTCGCACCGTCGTCGACGCTCGCCACCACCAACTCGAACGCGGGTCCGTCCGAGAGGTGCGCCACGTTGCGGTAGGAGCCGGTCGAGAGGTCGTCGACGGCGACGACCCGATCACCCGCGGCGACCACCGCCTCGGCGAGATGAGAGCCGATGAACCCCGCGCCGCCCGTCACCAGGATGGTCCTCATCGGTGAGACCCTAACGATCGGCCGGCGCGGTCCGGCGGCCCCCGACGGCGGCGATCACGATGGCGATCAGAGCACCGGTCTCGCCGGCCACGAAGGCCCACGAGACCCGAAGCCCCGGGTCGCCGATCGACGGGACCAGGGCAGCGATGGCAAGGGCGAATCCGATGATCCATGCGACGGCGAGCAGCATCGTCCGGCCGCGGGCCACGAGGACCTGACCGGCGAGGAGGGAGGACGCCGCGATGACCATGCCGGCAGCAGCCAGCGCCGCCACCTCCCATGAAGGCTCGAACTCCGGTCCGAACAGGACCCTCACGACGGCGGGTCCGAGCACTCCTCCCCCAACCGCGGCGATCGGTGCGAGCACGATGGCGGCGTACCCGAAGCGCAGCGCCCACTTCCTCAGGGCCGCATCGAGTCCGGCGTTGGCCAGCCCGGTGAACGGCGGCAGCAGACGGGCGAGCATGTTCTGCGTCATGACGATGGGTGCCCGGAACAGCTGAAACGTCACGAACACCACGCTCATCACACCGGGCTCGTCGGTGAGGATGCCCACCGCCATCGGTGCAAGGAGCAGGAGCACCTGGGACGCGGCGCTCGCCAGCACGAATCCCGTCAGGAACCGTCCGGCGGACTCCGAGTGACGGGTGCGTTCCTTGGGCCGCTCGGTGCGGAACGGCCGCCACGCCAGCACGACAAAGGGTGCCAGGGCGAGCGCCCATCCCACGCTGAGCCCGGTCGAGGCGATCCAGAGGAACACCAGCGCCAGCGCGACCCTGAACACCGCAACCACTCCGCTGACCAGGCCGTACCCCCTGAACCGCCTGAGCCCGGCGAGATGGCCCCGTCCCAGCGCCAGGAGAGCATTGCCGGCGACGGTGACCAGCCCGATGAGCGCGTACGTGGCCTCGCCTCCGAAGTACTGGTCCCGAGCGAAGTAGGTGAATGCGGTGGCGCCTATCGCACCCCCCGCCACCACCCACGCGATCGCCCGGGCGCCTCCGGCACGATCGAGGGTGACCCGCCGGATCTCGAATTGCTCGACGGGCAACAGCAGCACGGTGAACACCAGGAAGTGGACCGTCAGCAGCGCCGTCACCGGGTCGAAGTCGGCCGGCCCCAGGGCCCGTCCGCCGACCACCTGGAAGACGTAGGCGCCGAGGGAGGCCACGATCGTGCCTCCGAGGATGTAGGGGGTCCCGTCGGTGGCGTACCTGCGGATGTCGCTGCGGACGGAGGCGGGGATCATTCGGCGGGAGCGTACCGCGGGGATGGGC
>JAUYIV010000160.1 GCA_030688105.1 Actinomycetota bacterium
GCCCATCCATAGACGATGCCCGAGACGATCCACACCGCGATGTCTCCGACCAGATCGGTGGGCTCGATCTGTCGGATGCCCACCGCGCCGCCCACCAGCTGTGCGGCCACGAGCGCCACGATCGCCAGCGCCCCAGCCAGCACCGTCGGGTAGGCCCAGACCACGATCAGCAGGCCCGACAGCCCCATCCCCCCGTAGAAGTAGTTGCTGGCGTCGGCGAGGCCCGGAGAGATGATGATGAAGACGGTGGCGGCGCCGTCGATGAGCACCCACCACAAGGCGTCGAGGCGGTTCAACCGTGAGAGCACGAACGCCGCGATCGTGATGAGCACCGCCACCGCCTCGGCGGCGATCACCCACGGCTTGGAGGCCCCCGGGTCGCTGAGCAAGGTGGCGGTCACCAGTGCCGACATCCACACCAGGGCGAGGACCCGGTACCAGACGACGATCCGGCGCAGGGTGTCGTGGATCGGCGTCGCCTTCAGCTCCGCCGGATGTGCCCGGGGTTCGTCTGGACGATCCTCGAGCTCTTGGAAGGCACGTCGCACGGCTAACTCTCCGAGTGAGATTCGGAAGCGTTCACGGTACCCACTCGGCGCCCTCGACTCGTGGCATCCGACCCGACCTCGTCTTCTCCGTACCGAGGGTGCCGTCGCTCAGAGAAGCCGGTCGTGGATCTGCCGCAACAGCTCGATGAGATCGTCGCCGGTCGGCTTCCACGATCACGGACCGCGCCGTCGGAACGATCGGGGCTTCGGCCGCCGGCGACGCCCTTGCCGGACCCCGAATCGGGTCAGACACTTCGAACCATGACAGAGAACCGACAACAGCACCTCCCCGCCTGACGGAGGCTTCGATCTCGTCGTCTCGAGCCACCGGTGCGCCGACTGCGATACTCGTTGTCCCGTCGATGCGGAACGCCCCGGGCCTTGCTCCCCCGGCTCGTCCTCCTGGCATGGGAGGTCGGCCTCTCCCGATGGCTCTAGGAGGTCCCCGTCATCACCGACCGGCAGGGCTGGTTGGCGGCCCCCAGGTCCCCGGCACGACACTAATGAGCGCCTGGGGTGTATGGGGGCCGTTAGCGGCATGAGGGTCATCTGACGGCGTAGCCTCGCGATGGGTGGGCGACCGGCTGCCGGCGCCTCCCCAGGGGGTGGTGTCGTGACGGATCGGACCTTCGACGGGTTCGAGTTGGCCGAGAGCCGGGTCACCAGGGTCCTCACGGAGGACGAGTGCCGCCGGTTCTCCTCTGGCCGTCGTGCGTTGATCGGCCCGACACGGAAGGGTGATTCGAATGGATGACATCCGCGCCGACCTGACCGAGTTGGTCCGCCTGACCTCTGGGCCACTCAGATCCGACGACGCCGCCCCGGCACTCGGGATCGACGTCGCCGCCGTCGAGGACGTAGGCGAGGACCTGGTCGCCGAGGGTGTCCTCGGGTTCAGCGAAGGGGGCTTCGTCTCCGGTCCGGGTGTGGACCAGATGGGGGTTTCCGAGGTGCGCCGCACCAGGCTCGCCGTGGCGTTGGCCGAGGCCCTCACCGCCCGCGGTGGCGACCCCGGCGAGATCGGCAACCTCTACGCCGCCGCGGGGAGATGGGAGAACGCCCGGGATCGCCTCGCCGAAGCCGCCCTTCGCTCCGGGCTCGACCCGGCGGCCGCGGCCCACCTCGCCGCCCTCGGACTCCAGGCCGAGGAGCACGCCCCCGGCCTCTCCAGGGTCGCCCAGGGTCGACTGCGACTGGTCCGCGCCCGGCACCTGCGGGCCACCGGTCGGTCGCACGAGGCGATGGAGGAGCTGGACGTGGCGGTCCGGTGGCTTCACGGGGCGGAGCGGGTCGACGCCCTGGGGTTCACCACGGTGGTCGCCGACGACCTCCAGGCCCCGCAGTGGGCGGAGACCCTCGCCGCCCTCGGCGAGTACGAGGCATGGTCTGCAGGCGAGCCCGCCAAGGCGGCCTCGATACTCACGCTGCGGGGCCGCATGCTCAGCCGGATCGGCTTCCCCCGCGAGGCCGATCGGGTCCTCGAGATCGGCCTGTCCCTCCTCGAGGAGCATGGCCACGAGGCGCAGCGGTTCTATGCCCGGCTCAACCGTGCCTTGGTGCAGCTCGACCGCGGCGAGGCCCGCAGCGCCGAGGCCGGGTTCGCCCGCCTGCGCGAAGAGGCGAAGGAGATCGAGGGGCCGGTCTCCCAGGCGGACAAGGAGGTCTACTGGGCCCGGGCCGCCTTCGCCGCCGGTCGCCCCGCCGAGGCGGTCGACGCTGTGGAGCGTGCCGAGGCGGCGGCCGTCGAGAACGACGCCCCGGTGCTCTCCTTCCTCGCCGCCATCGCCCGCGCCGAAGGGGCGCTCTGCTTCGAGCGCCACGAGGAGGCGCTCGAAGCCGCCGATCGAGTCCTCGAACTGGCGCTCGCCCACCTCCCCGCCTGGGAGAACCGTGCCCGCGCCCTCCGCGCCCGGGCGTTGGTCGGCCTGGGACGTCCGGACGTGGCCACCTCCGAGGTTGCGGCGGCACTGGCCTCGACCCCGGAGGGAGTGGACGGGCTGCGGCTCCGCAAGGAGATCGAGGTGATCCGCCTCCTCGCCCTCCCTCCCGAGGCCCCGTGGCCGAAGGTGGATGCCGAGGACCTCACTGACGAGCTACTCCAGGCTCAATGGCATCTCCCGGCCTTGGAGCTGATGATCGAGCGAGCCGAGCGGGAGAACGACGCCGAGCTGGCCCTGCACGCCGCCGGCCTCGCCATCGACCTGGGGATCCCCACCCGAGCGATACGGGCGGCCCATGTCGCCGACCTGTGGTCCGACCCGGCGGGACAGGCAGTCGCCTACGCCGCCCAGACGGTGGCGCATCACCTTCCCGAGTCGTGGAAGGAGGACTGGACCGGACTGCCCCACGTGGCGGCGGCTCTTGCCGTCGAAGTCGCCGACGACGAAGTCGCCGTCGAAGCCCTGACGGCGCAGTGGGCTCAGGCCGTCGAGACCGCGGGCCTCGCCGAGGTGCTGAGCCCGGCGCAACGCCGGATTCGGGGCCTGGTGCGGCGCCGGGCGGTCACCTCCTGGGCGCGAAGACTCGTGACGGTCGCCGGAGTTGTCGTGGTCGCCGCGGTGGTGAGCGTCCTCGTGTTCGTGATGCTGCGCTCCCCTCCCCCCGATGGCACGACGACCACCAGCGGGCCTGCGGCGATCGTTGCCCTCGAGGACACGAAGATCGACGTTCCTGAGGACCTGAAACCGATCTCGGGCGTCACGACGTACCGAGGCGATCCCGGCCGGAGCGGGGTCCTCCCCGGCACGGGGGTGTCGGCAGCCGAGGGGTACTACTGGCGCTACACCGGTGCCTCGGCCGCAATCGTGGGATCCCCCGTCACCTACGGGAAGTGGGTGTTCGTCGGCAGCGTCGACTCGTCGGTCCACGCCATCGACATGACGACCGGCCGCCGTCTGTGGCAAAAGCGCGCCCGCGGCGGGGTCCTGGCGACACCTGCGGTGGCCGAGCTGCGATCTGAGGCCGGCCGAGCCGAGGCTCCCCCAGTGGTGGTCATCGCCTACGGGAGCGATAGCGGCGAAATCACCTTCCGAGAGGCCATCCAGCGACCGTTCAATGTCATCCACGCCGAGTTCGCCGGGGTGGGGCAGGCGGTGATCGGTACCCCGCTCGCCATGGGCAATCGCTTCGTGGTGGCCACTGCCGGGCCGGACTCCGGCAGGGTCCTCGGCATCTCTCCGCTGGCCAAGTCGCTCGACTGGACATTTCCATTGGATGAGGTCGAGTGCGAGCAGGTCACCGAGGCCGTCCCCGAATGTGATCCGCTCGGGCCCATCGTCGGCTCCCCCGCGGCCGCCGACGGGATCGTGTACGTGGCCACGAGCGAGATCGGGACGGGGTATCTCTATGGGATCCATCCCGTGTCGGGCATGCAACTCTGTCGCTCGGGTCCGATCGGTCCCTTCGAGGTCAACCCCGTCGTCGCAGACGGCGTCGTCTACGCCCTCAACACCAGTGGACAGCTCTACGCCTTTGCCACACCGTCGTGCTCC
>JAUYIV010000167.1 GCA_030688105.1 Actinomycetota bacterium
ACGCCGGGAACGTCGGTGCGATCGGACGCCTCGTCTTTCCAGACCTTGGGCCGCCCCAGGTGCTGGCGCACGTCGGAATCGTCGATGGTGATCCGGATGGCGCCATCCTTTGCCCGGGCCACCGATGTGGCCACCTTGCGAGCGAGCTTCCCGAGCTCCCGCTCCAAGCCACGCACGCCGGCCTCCCTGGTGTAGCGGTCGACGATGGCGGCCAACGCCGCATCGGTCACGGCGATCTCCTCCGGCTCGAGACCTGCGGACCGCACCTGGCGGGGGAGCAGGTGGTCGCGGGCGATGGCGACCTTCTCCTCGTCGGTGTATCCGTCGATTCGGATCATCTCGGTCCGGTCGAGGAGGGGCGCCGGGATGGTCTCGGCGATGTTCGCCGTGCCGATGAAGAGGACGTCGGAGAGGTCGAGATCCACCTCGAGATAGTGGTCGCGGAACGTGTGGTTCTGAGCCGGATCGAGGACCTCGAGCAGCGCCGATGAGGGATCTCCTCGCCAGTCCGCTCCCACCTTGTCGAGCTCGTCGAGCAGGAACACCGGGTTCATGGTCCCCGCCTCGGTGAGCGCCCGGGCGATCCGGCCGGGACGAGCCCCCACGTACGTGCGGCGGTGGCCGCGGATCTCGGCTTCGTCACGCACACCCCCGAGAGCGACGCGGACGAACTTGCGACCGAGTGCCCTGGCCACCGAGCCGCCCAGGGAGGTCTTGCCCACACCCGGTGGGCCGACCAGCAGCAGGATCGCCCCGGCGTTGCGCTCATCGGCGTCGGCCAGCCCGCGCTCCCGGCGCAGCTTCCGCACGGCGAGGTGTTCGATGATGCGCTCCTTGACGTCGTGGAGGCCGGTGTGATCGGCGTCGAGGACGGTCCACGCCTCATCCAGGTCGAGCCGGTCGTCGGAACGGGTGCCCCACGGGATCTCGAACATGGTGTCGAGCCAGGTGCGTATCCAGGAGTATTCGGGGGACTGCTCGCCCGTCCGCTCCAGCCGGTCGATCTCGCGACCGATGGCTTCCCGAACCTGCTCCGGGGCGTCGAGCGCCGCCAGCTTCGCCCGAAGCTCCGCGGGCACGCCCTCGTCTTCTCCGAGCTCCTTCTTGATCGACTCGAGCTGTTGACGGAGCAGGTAGTCACGCTGTGACTTCTCGATGCGCTCGGCGGCGTCGTCGCGCACCTTGCGTCGTAACTCGAGGTCGGCGAGCACCTCACGCATCCAGACCAGGAGCTTCCCCAGCCGGTTCCGCACGTCGAACTCCTCCAGCAGCTCGATCTTCTGCTCGAGGGCGAGATCGGGCGAATAGACGGCGAGATCGGCGAGGCGGCTCGGGTTGTCCATGGCGAGAATGCGCTCGGCGATCCCCCGCATGCCCCGGTATTCGAGTACCGCACCGACGACGGCGCGGTACTCCTCGACGAGGGTTTCGAGCTCGTCGTCGAGGACGTCGACCTCTGGGTACGCCTCCGCCTCCACCCACAGCGTTCCCTGTCCATCGGTGGATCCTGCGCCGACGCGGGCGCGAGCCAGGCCGGCTACGACGATGCTGTCGTCCTCGACGTGCTGGATGGCGGCGATCGTGCCCACCGATCCGAAGCGCCCCTCGATCCGCGGGACGAGGAGCACCCGGTCGTCGCTCTGGCTCGTCGCGGTGGCCACGGCGGCGCGGCCCTCGTCCGTCTCGATCCGGATCGTCACCACCATGTGCGGGAAGACCACTCCATTGTGGAGCGGGAGGACGGGGAAAGTGACGCGGGTGGTCTCGGGCATGTTCGAGCGCGCTCCGTGGGCTGGGGAAGGGCACAACCATCACAGTTACCGCCGCATTCCCGATCTCACTCCATCACGCTCAGGTTTTCATGGGGGTACGTCAGCAGATCGAGGCGCGGGCTCGGCCGCGAAGCGACACGGTCCTCCGCCTTTCATCATGGGGGCCCGAGGCCGCCGGTGCACCAGCCCGGCGCTCCATCGGTGATGCCCTGGAATGCCCGACTCCGCCGGGCGGTTGGAGCGGAATCGTGAGCGCCGTCATCGAAGCCTGGGGACTCGTCAAGAAGTACCGCGAGGTCATTGCCCTCGACGGTCTCGACCTGACGGTGCCCGAAGGGTCGATCCTCGGCCTATTGGGGCCGAATGGGGCCGGCAAGACCACCGCGGTCTCGATCCTCACCACGCTTCTCGAGCCCGACGCGGGCACGGCCCGAGTGGCCGGGATCGACGTCCTCGCATCGCCTCACGAAGTGCGAAAGCGCATCGGGCTCTCCGGTCAGAATGCCGCCGTCGACGAGCACCTCACCGGTTTCGAGAACCTCGACATGATCGGCCGACCTGTATCGGCTCGGGCGCAACCGTCACGGAGCCGCGCCCGGATCGTCGGGTCCTAGGGTGGCTAGGAGATGTGGCCGAATAGGCCGCAGATTCGGTCGCCCTCCTCCCCCGCGGCGCGGGGGGTGGCCCGCAGGGCCGGAGGGGGTCGGGACCCGGGCGACACTGCGATGAGGCGTCAGCCGAAGAGCCATGAACGGGGAGCCGTGGCCGAATAGGCCGCAGATCCGGTCGCCCTCCTCCCCTGCGGTGCGGGGGAGGTGGCCCGCAGGGCCGGAGGGGGTCGGGACCCAGGCGACAGCAGGATGAGGCGTCAGCCGAGGAGCCATGAACTCAGATGAGCAGTGCGATATCCATCTCCGGCCTGGTCAAGACGTTTGGCTCGGTGCGTGCCCTGGACGGCCTCGAAATGACCGTGGCCACCGGGGAGGTCCACGGCTTCCTCGGCCCCAATGGGGCGGGGAAGACCACGACTCTCAGGATCCTCCTCGGGTTGCTGCGGGCCGACGCCGGCGAGGTGACGCTCCTCGGCGGGCACCCCTGGGAGGACGCCACCGAGTTGCACAGACGCCTCGCCTATGTGCCCGGCGACGTGACCCTCTGGCCGAACCTCACAGGGGGCGAGGTGATAGACCTTCTCGGCCGCCTCCGCGGCGGACTCGACTCGAAGCGACGAGCTGACCTGCTGGAGCGATTCGACCTCGACCCGACCAAGAAGGGCAGGGCGTACTCGAAGGGCAACCGCCAGAAGGTGGCCCTGATTGCGGCACTCGCCTCTGATGTCGAGCTGCTGCTGCTCGACGAGCCCACCGCCGGGCTCGACCCGCTGATGGAGGCGACGTTTCGGGACCTGATCACCGTCGAGTCGCACAACGGCAGGACGGTGCTCCTTGCCAGTCACATCCTTTCAGAGGTGGAGGCCCTCTGTGACCGGGTCAGCATCGTGCGCGACGGGCGCATCGTCGAGACCGGGACTCTGGCCGAGCTGCGGCATCTGACCCGCACGTCGGTCGAAGTCGAGCTCATCGGATCGGTCCACCGTCTGGCCGGCATCGCCGGGGTCAATGATCTCCAGGTCGACGGAACGACGGCGCGCTTCGCGGTGGACGCGGATGCCATCGACGAGGTGCTCCGCCATCTCACCGAGATCGGCGTCCGCAGCCTGTTCTCGCGCCCGCCGACACTCGAGGAGCTGTTCCTGCGGCACTACCGGCACGACCCCTCGTCACGATGAAGCACCTGTCCGGGACCGCACCGTTGGTCCGATTCATCCTGCGCCGCGACCGGCTGGTGCTGCCCGCTTGGGTGGCGGCACTCACCATCGTGCCGGCGACGACCCTGTCCGCCTTCGCCGAGCTCTATCCGACGGACGCCGCCGTCGAGACGGCGGCGCGGGCTTTCAGCAGCAACCCGGCGTTCCGGGCGATGTTCGGCCCGGTGTTCGAAGCCAATCTGGGCTCATTGACGGCGTGGCGGGCGTCGATCGTGCTCGTCATCGTCGGGGTGGCGACGCTGCTCACCGTCATCCGCCACACCCGGGTCGAGGAGGAGACCGGGCGGCGGGAGCTGCTCGGCTCGACGGTGGTGGGCCGGCACGCCCCGTTGACGGCCGCGCTGATCGTGGCGGTCGGTGCCAATGCCCTGCTGGCGATGCTGGTGGCTTCGGGGCTGGCGGCACAGGGTCAGCCGATTGCAGGATCGGTCGCATTCGGGATGTCGATGGCTGGGGTCGGGATCGTGTTTGCCGCCGTGGGTGCCTTCGCCGCGCAGATCACCGAGGGCGCCGGGGGCGCCAGGGCGATCGGACTCTCGGTTCTCGGGCTGGCGTACGTGCTCCGCGCCGCCGGAGACGCCGGAGGGGGCGGGCTCACCTGGCTGTCGTGGCTGTCTCCGATCGGCTGGGCGAACCGGTTGCGGCCATTCGCCTCGGAGCAATGGTGGGTGCTGGGTCTCCTGCTCGGGCTCGCCGGGCTGGTGACGGTCGCGGCCTTCTCCCTCTCGGCGCGGCGTGACATCGGAGGCGGCGTGATCGCCCCACGGCCGGGCCCCGCCGAGGCGACATCCTTCGCCGGTACGCCGTTGGGACTGGCGTGGCGCATTCATCGGGGCCTGCTCGTCGGCTGGGCGGCCGGGTTCGCCGTTCTGGGATCGATCTACGGCGGTGTGGCCGAGGGCGTCGGCGACCTGCTGAAGGACAACCCGGAGCTTCTCGACATATTCGAGCGCCTCGGGGGCGGCGCCGACACCATCATCGATCTCTATCTCGCCGGTGTCATGGGGGTGCTCGGCCTGATCGCCGCCGCTTACGCCGTGCAGGCCTCACTGAGAATGAGGGTGGAAGAGGAGAGCCAGCGCCTCGAACCGGTGTTGGCCACTTCATTGGGAAGAACCCGGTGGATGGCAGGTCACCTCCTCCTCGCTCTCGGCGGTCCCGCTCTCGCTCTCTCCGCAGCCGGCTTGGCGGTCGGTGTCACGTACGGGGCGGTGTCGGGCGACCTGGCCGGTCAGGTGCCGAGAGTCCTCGGCGCCGCCCTCGCGCAGCTCCCCGCGGTTTGGGTGCTCGCCGGGGTCGCCGTTGCCCTGTTCGGGCTCCTCCCCAGGCTCAGCTCCCTGGCATGGGCGGGATACGGCGCGGTGCTCTTCATCACCCTGATCGGCGCCCTCCTCAGGCTCGGGCAGTGGTTCAACGG
>JAUYIV010000181.1 GCA_030688105.1 Actinomycetota bacterium
CCCCAGCCGGCACCGCCAGCACCCTTCCCAGCCATCCGTCGGGCGCATCCACAACGAGCAGGCGCGACCCGGGCCTGATTCCGAGCTTCTCGGGAAGCGGCGTACCCGAGTAGCCCGTCACCACATCTCCGGCGCGCCGCATCCTGCTGGAGGCTGGAGGCTGGCGACTTGGGGGCTGGTTCAGAGCCTGAATCCATGCGGGATCAGCTCCTCGCGGGTGTGCTCGATCGGGCCGGCGTCGAAGCCATCGACGATGACTCGGGCGACGCCGAACTCGACCATGAGCTGCCGGCAGTTCCCGCACGGGTATCCCGGCTCGTCGGCGTCGAGACACGAGACCGCCACCGTGTCGATCTTGCGCACGCCGGAGGAGACCGCGTGGGCGATCGCTGATGCCTCCGCACAGATCGACGAGCCGTAGGCACTGTTCTCGACGTTGGCACCGGTGTAATGGGTCCCGTCCTCGGCCACGGCGACGGCACCGACCCGGTAATTCGAATAGGGGGCGTAGGCCTTCTCTGCCGCTGCCCGCGCTTCGGCCACCAGCTCCTCGTTGGTCATGAACCCTCCAGCAGCGAGTCGACGAATTGCTCCCCATCGAAGTGAAGCAGGTCCCCCAGCGACTCGCCGACGCCGATCAGCTTCACCGCGACCCCCAACTCACGCTCCACGGCCACCGCGATCCCGCCCCGGGCGGTCCCATCGAGTTTGGTCAGGACAACTCCGGTGACGCCCACGGCACCGGTGAATGCCCGCGTCTGGGCGATGCCGTTCTGCCCGGAGGTGCCATCGAGCACGAGCAGGACCTCCGACACCGGCCCTTCCCGACCCAGGACACGGACGATCTTGCCGAGCTCATCCATGAGGTTGCGCTTCGAATGGAGGCGTCCGGCGGTGTCGATGATCACCACATCCCGTCCCCTGGCTGCGGCAGCGGAACGGGCATCGAAGGCGACGGAGGCCGGGTCGGCACCCTCCTGCCCGGAGACCACGTCGATTCCGAGCCGCGACCCCCACTCGCCCAACTGCTCGGAGGCCGCCGCCCGGAACGTGTCGGCCGCCCCCAGGAGCACCGACCTCCCTTCCCGCTCGAATAGCGACGCCAGCTTTGCGATGGTCGTGGTCTTCCCCGACCCGTTGACGCCCACCACCACGACCACCGCGGGGCTTCCCTCGAGAGAGAGCTTCCGGTCCTTGCCGGCGAAAGCGGCGACGAGCTCACGGCGGAGGGCGGATCGGACCTCGCCGGGGTCGGACAGGCCCTGACGCCGGACCCGCTCCACGATCCCGACGGCAGAGGCGACGCCCACATCGGCGGAGATGAGGGCCTCCTCGATGCCTCCCCAGAACTCGTCGTCGATGCCCCGGCCGAACATCGTCCCTATGCGATCGCCGAGGCCACGCATCCGGGGAGCCGGCGCGACGGTGGGTTCATCCCGTCGAATCCCCGTGGAGCGTCGTCGTTTCTTGGATCGCGCCAGCAGTCCGGCGATGAGGACGGCGACCGTCAACACGATCGCCAGCACCAACTCCATGCTCACACGGTAGTGAGGCGCTTGGCGAGGACTCTCGAGGTTTCGCCAGGCTCCATGGTCACCCCGTAGAGGATGTCGGCCGCCTCCATGGTCTGTTGTTGGTGGGTGACGATGACTAGCTGTGACGTGTCGCGCAACGTGTCGACCAGTCTGATGAAACGCCTCAGGTTGGCGTCATCGAGCGCAGCCTCGACCTCGTCGAGCACGTAGAACGGGCTGGGACGGGATCGAAACACCGCGAACAGGAACGCCAGCGCGGCCAGCGAGCGCTCGCCGCCCGAAAGCAAGGTGAGGTGCCCGACTCTCTTGCCCATGGGCTGGGCGTGGATCTCGACGCCCGTCTCCAGCGGGTCATCCGGCTGGGTGAGCTCGAGGCGACCGGTGCCGCCGGGGAACAGGATCGAGAAGTTCTCGGCGAACTTGGCGGCGATGTCCTCGAAGGCCTGCTTGAACAGGCGGCCGATCTCCTCGTCGAGGGCCCGGATGACCTTGCGAAGCTCGGAACGGGACTCTTCGAGGTCGGCGAGCTGGCCCTCCATGAACTCGGTGCGCTCGGACAGCTCCTGGTACTCGGCCGCGGCCAGCTGGTTGATCGGCCCGATCCGGCGCAAGGAAGCCGCCAGAGAGTCGGCATGCGCCGACGCCTCGATCCCGTCGGGGATCTCGGGCCTTGGGGCGGCCAGCGCCTCGTCCTCAGAGGCGTCGACATCGCGGCGCAGCGCCTCGGCGACCGATTCCTCACGCACCCGGAGCTCGGCGGCCTCGACCCCGACGGTGGAGAGAGACTCACGTGCCGACTCGATCAGGGAGGTCAGCTGCTCGCGGCGCTCGCGCGACTCGTCGAGGCGCGCCCCGGCCTTGCCCGCCTCGGAGCGCAGCACCCGCTGCCGATCGCGGATTGCGGCGAGGTGCGAACGAGTCGAGTCACCGGCACGGCGGGCGTGCTCCTCGATGCCGGCGAGCAGTTCCACCCTGCCCGGGCCCGTGTCGGGCCCCGCGTCGTCGAGCAGCATCCCGATCTCGGTCAGGCGGGCATCGAACAGGGAGCGCCGCTCGGCGGCGGCGGCGAGCGCTGCCGCCGCCCCTTCCCGCCGCTTACGAGCCTCCTCGCGACGGCCGGCGACCTCGTCACGACGCCTCCCGATGTCGTCCCACGCCGCCTGCCGCACCGACTCCTCACCCTCGAGATCGTCCAGCCGGCGCCGCATCCTGGTGATGCGCTCGGTACGACCGTCGGAGGACTCCGCGATGGCCCTCGACCTGGCGTCGAGTCGGCCGAGTTCCGCGCGCCGCTCGGCAATCGACCTCTCGAGGAGTGATCGCGTCTCCGCGATGGCCGCCCGCCTCCGCTCCAGCGCGTCGGACGCCGCACCGTTCTCCTGCTCCTTGGCAGCGGAGGCGTGGCTCGCCCTGATGGCGGTGGTTCGGCGGCTGGCCGCACGCGCCGCTTCCGTGTCGGCCCGTTCGGCGGCGACTCGCGCCGCCTCGATGGCAGCAGGACCAGCTCCGTCGGGATGGGCGGCGACGATTCCGACCGCGGTGACGAGGTCGCCATCCGGCGTGACGACCCGCACCCCCGGATGCGCCTCCACGATGGCGCGGGCCTGTGCCCAGCCCTCCACGACGATGACGTCGCCCAGGAGCGCCCCGGCAAGGATCAAGTCGGCAGCGGCGCCGAGCAGGTCCACGAGAGCGTCGCCTCCCGTTGCCGCGGCGACCTCACGCGCCGGCACCGCCCCGACCCCGGCCCCCGACACGAACGCCACACCGCCGAACCCGTGCGACTTCATCTCCGCGGCGGCGGCGACCACTCCCGGCGCATCCCGCGTCACGAATGCCCGTGCCCACGGCCCGAGGGCGGTCTCGACGGCGATGGCGAGGCGCCCGGGAACGTCCAGGCGCGCCGCGATGGTGCCGACCACACCCTCGACCATCCGAGCACGCTCGCGGGTGTCGGGGTCGGCCAGGCCGGCCTGGGCGGCCTCGAGGGCTTCGAGGCGAGCCCGCGCCGCGGCCAGCACCGTATCCGCAGCCCGATGTGCCTCCTCAGCGGCGTTCGCCTCGGCCCGATCTCGGTCTGCGACGGCGCGGGCACCCTCGTGGTCCGCGGCGAGCCGGCTGCTCTCGGGGGCCGTGGCCTCGAGTTCGGCATCGAGGCGCAGAGACTCCCCCTCCTCTTCTTCGATCACCGCCGCGACCGCTCTGCGCCGTTGGGCGAGCTCTGAGGCTTCACGATCGTCCCTGCCGGCCGCCGCCTCGAGCGCGGCGAGATCGCCCCGGAGGGACGCCGCGGCGCCCTCTGCGGGAAGGCGATCGGCGTCGGCGAGCGAGCGCTCCTCATCCTCCAGCGATCGCAACGCCAGCTCGGCGTGCTCGGCGGCCTCGGCGGCCCGCGACTCTTCGGCCCGGGTGTCGGCGATCCGGGCCCTGAGGTCTTCTTGCTCGGTGGTGAGTTCGTTGCGGCGGGCATCGGCGCCGGTCATGCGCTGCTCGAGCGCCAGCCGCCGCTCCCGCGCCACGAGCGCGATCCGATGGAGGCGCTCCGCCGCGGTCTCGAGACGGGCGGCGGCAGCGGTGTCCCGATCGAGGGCTTCCCCGGTCTCGCCGGCGGCGGCCTGGAGCTCACCGAGGGTGGCCACGATCGCCTCACGCTCGGAGAGCGCCGCCTCCAGCTGCTGCCTCGTCTCGGAATCGAGCCGCGAGATCCCCGTCAGCCGGGCCCGAACCTCGCGAAGGCGCTCGCCCCCGAGCCACAACCTCACCGCCCTCCATTCGTTGCGCACCTGGTCGTGGCGAGCCGCCGCGCCGGCCTGCCGCCTCAACGGCTTCATCCGCCTCTGTTGCTCGGTCAGGAGATCCCGCAATCGCTCCAGGTCGACGTCCGTCGCCTCGAGTCTTCGAATCGAGCGATCCCGCCGAGCTCGGTGCTTGACCACCCCTGCGGCCTCTTCGATGACCGCCCGATGCTCCTCGGGGCCGGCGTTGAGCACCGCATCGACCCTGCCCTGGCCGACGATCACATGCTGATGGCGGCCCACGCCGCTGTCGGCAAGGAGCTCCTGGATGTCGAGGAGACGGCACGGCGTGCCGTTGATCTCGTACTCGCTCGTCCCGTCCCGGAAGAGACGGCGGGTGACCGTGACCTCGGCCACATCGAGCTCGAGGCGCCCCGAGGAGTTGTCGAAGGTGAGGGACACCTCGGCACGACCCAGAGCGGATCGCACGGCCGTGCCGGCAAAGATGACGTCCTCCATGCGCTGGGTCCGCAGCGCGGTCGTGGCCTGGGTCCC
>JAUYIV010000189.1 GCA_030688105.1 Actinomycetota bacterium
TCAGCCGAAGAGCCGTTGGCTCAGAACAACCCGGCGGCCAGGCCCTGTTCGATGGCATCGAGGCAGCGGCGGTTCTGCTCGGGCGTCCCCACGGTGATCCGCACCCAGGGGCCCAACGCCCGGACCAGGGTGCCGCGGCGCAGCACGGCATCGGCTGCGGTTCGGGAATCGGAAGGTCTCCACAGCACGAAGTTGGTCTGACTGTCGATGGCGAACTGGCCCAGGTCGCGCAGGAGTCGGGCGATCCATTCGCGTCCTGCGACCGTCTCGGCGACCCGCTCGACGACGCGTTCCTGCTGGCCCAACGCCGCCAGTGCCGCCACCTGGGCGAGGGTCGAGACCGCGTAGGGCGGCTGAGGGCGGCTCAGGGCCCCCAGCAAGCCGGGATTCCCGATGGCATATCCAACTCTCTCGCCGGCCAGTCCGTACACCTTCGAGAAGGTCCGGCTCACCACCACGTTTTCGTGCCGGGCGGTGAGGGGTATCGCCGGTGACCAGTCGGGTGCGGTGACGTACTCCGCGTAGGCCTCGTCGAAGACGATGGTCACCTCGGGGGGGACCGCCTTCGCCAGCTGTTCCATGGCAGAGAACGAGGTGTGGGTCCCGGTGGGGTTGTTCGGGTTGCAGTAGTAGATGAGGTTGGTGTCGTCGCGCACCGCCGCCGCCATGGCCGCGGCGTCGAGTCGCCACTCGGCGTCTACGGGCACCGCCAGGGGAGTGGCTCCGGCGATGGTGGCGGCCATGCGGTAGACCACGAAAGAGGGGTCGGCGAAGACCACCGACGACCCGGGGCCGGAGGCGGCGATGGCGGTGGCGATGAGCATCCCGGTGCTCCCCGGGGCCACCCAGACCCAGTCGGGGTCGACCCCATGGTGTTCCGCCAGGGCATCGGCGAGATACGGGGAGTCGGTGAGGGGATAGCGGTTCACCCCCGATACCGCCTCGGTGATTGCGGCCCGCACCTCGGGGAAGGGCTCCCTGGGGTCCTCGTTGGAGCCGAGGTCGGTGATCGTCTCCAGACCCAGCTCTCGCGCCACCTCGGAGAGGGGACGACCCGGGTGGTAGGTGGGGATCGAATCGAGATCGGGCCGGAATCTCGGCATCCTGAGACCTCCTGGGCTGGGCCGGCGGCGCCTGCGTGTCCCGATGCGAGGCTAACCGGGCCGACCCTGGAAGAGAACCGCCACACCCCTCGGTCTCGGCCTTCGGCGGAAGTCGCCAGTTCGTGGTTGACAGCCCCCCGGGGGCGCCTTATGATTCGATCAGACTTACCGACCGGCTGGCCGGTCGGTAAGTTGGCAAGGGGAAGGACGAGGGGGAAGGACGAGATGGCACGGCAGGACGAGAGGTCGGCGACCACCCAGGCGAGGATCCTGGCCGCGGCGCGCACCCTGTTCCTCGGCCGGCCCTACGCCGACGTCACCACCGACATGATCGCCCGGGCCGCCGAGGTCACCAAGGGCGGCCTCTACCACCACTTCCCCAGCAAGGAGCAGCTCTACGTCTCCATGATGCTGGGCGATCTCGAGGGAAAGCGGAAGCTATTCGAGGAAGCGGTCGATATGGGCGGCACCTGCCGGGAGCGGCTCGCCCGGCTCACCCGGGACTTCCTCGACCTTCCCGATGAGGAGAGCGGGCTGATGCGCCTGGTCCGGCGCGACGTCAACACCTTCGGCGGGGAGGATCGTGATCGGCTGGTTCGCGCCTACCAGCGGGCCCTGCCCGAGCAGGTCGAGGCCATCGTGCGCGATGGGATCCGCAATGGAGAGCTGGCCCCGGCCGACCCGCGGCTGCTCTCGTGGTCTTTCGTGGCGCTGGTGGAGATCGTCATCGGCGACTATGCAGCCCGGGTGCTCGGCGATGCCGAAACCCGGCTCGATCACGTTCTCGGACTGTTCTTCGAGGGGGCCGAGACGGTCCCGGCAAAGGTGATGGCATGACCACCACGACCGTCGGCGTGTTCTCAGAGTGGCGGGCGAAGAGCCTCGACGACGCCCTCTTCGAGTGCCGCGAGCTGGCGGAGTCGCCCGACTTCACCACCGTGGCCCGCTGGCGCGATCAGGGCGGCAAGGTCGGTGGCCACTTCCAGGTCTACTTCCCCGAGGAGATCATCCATGCCGCCGGGATGCTCCCCTTCAAGCTGCGGGGCGCCGCCGTCGAGGCCAACCAGGCCGACTCCCACTTCGGCTCCTACCTGTGTTCGATCCTCAAGTCGTCATTGGAGCTCGCCCTGAGCGGCCGGGTGGAGCTCGACCTGTTCGTGTCGCATCCCATCTGCGATGCGGCGCGCAATCTGGCGGCCATCTGGGGGCGGAACTTCGACCACCCCTGCCAGATCCTCTACCTCCCACAGAACCCGAACTCGAAGGGGAGTGTGGAGTACCTGCGTCACGAGTACGACCGGATGCGCCGCGTGGTCGAGGAGGTCTCCGGCCGCGAGGTGACGGACGACGACCTGCGCCACTCCATCGCAGTGTTCAACGAGAACCGGCGCCTGATTCGCCAGATCTACGACATCAAGCGGGAGACCCCGTGGCTGCTGGCCGCCGAGGACGCCTATGCACTGGTGGTCCTCGCCGGGATGATGCCGCGCGAGGAGCACAACGAGCTGCTGTCGGCGCTCCTACCCCAGATCAGGGGGCGCACCGCGAAGCAGGAGGATCGGATCCGCGTCGTCTTCGAGGGCGGCTTCTGCGAGCAACCCCCATTCGACCTGGTCCGGATGCTCGGTCGCAGCACCTACTTGGTCGACGACGACTTGCTCATCGGGCTGCGCTGGATCACCGAGGATGTCCCGGCGGGGGAGGACCCGTTGCACGATCTGGCGGAGGCGTACGTGGAGCGGTCCACCTACAGCCCGGTGCAGCACGACCTCCGCAAGCCGAAGGAGGAGATGCTCCTCGAGCGCATCCGCAGCTCGGGCGCCGAGGCCGCAATCCTCGCCGCAGCCAAGATGTGCGAGCCGGGTCTGGAAGAGCAGGTGACCTACATCCACGCCCTGGAGGATGCCGGGGTCGCCTATTTCGTCACCGAGTTCGAGGAGAACATGACCTCGTTCGACCAGCTGGAGCTTCAGCTGGAGACCTTCGTCGAGAACATCCTCTTCGCATGACCACTGGGGGCCACCGATGACCACGACAGCCACAGCCGCCGGCCTCCTCGGACGGGGGAATCAGGAGGGCGCCGACCTGTTTCGCGACTGGTTCGCCGAGCTCGACCACACCGCCGAGACGGGCGGACAGGCCGCCTACGTGTTCGTCATGGGGAGCATCAACGAGATCCTCAAGACCTTCGACCTGCCCGTGGTCTTCCCGGAGATCAATTCGCTGCAGACCGCGGTGCGCCGGGTGGCGCACGAGTACCTCGATGTGGCCGAGGATCACGGCTACTCACCGGACATCTGCGGGTACGTGAAGGCCGACGTCGCCACCCAGCTGCGCGGCGGGCAGCACCCGATGGGACGGATCCCGCCCCCGGCGATCTCGGTGCTCACCAACGCCTGCAACACCTACATCAAGTGGGC
>JAUYIV010000195.1 GCA_030688105.1 Actinomycetota bacterium
TGGGAAGCCTTCCCGGGCGTGGAGCGCGCCGTGCCCGTGCTCAAGCCGTACAGGTTCGTGAGTCGGGACTTTCAGCCGGCCGACTCGGTGGTCGATGTCGGGGGGGTGCAGGTTGGGGCCGGAGGGGTGACCGTGATCGCCGGGCCTTGCGCCGTCGAGAGCCGGGACCAGCTGTTCGCCGCCGCCCAGGCCGTGGCGAAGGCGGGGGGGCGGATCCTGAGGGGCGATGCGTTCAAGCCGCGTTCCTCGCCCTACGCGTTCCAGGGACTCGGGGAGAAGGGCCTCGAGTTGCTTGCCGAGGCGCGGGACGAATTCGGGCTCCCCTTCGTCGCAGAGGTCCTCGACCCGCGGGACATCGAGGTGGTGTCCGCTTACGCCGACCTAGTCAGGATCGGGGCGCGCAACATGTCGAATTTCTCCCTGCTGGCCGAGGTCGGAAGGCAGGACAAGCCGGTCCTCCTGAAGCGAGGGTTCACGGCGACGGTCGAGGAGTGGCTCAACGCCGCCGAGTACGTGTACAAGGAGGGCAACCATCGGGTGATCCTCTGCGAGCGCGGCATCCGCACCTTCGAGACTCAAACTCGCAACACGCTCGACATCTCGGCGGTCCCCGTGGTGAAGGGGCTGTCTCACCTCCCCCTCCTCGTCGACCCTTCACACTCGGGTGGCCGCAAGGCGCTGGTCCCCTCGCTGACGCTGGCCGCGGTCGCCGCCGGCGCCGACGGTGTGATGATCGACGTCCATCCCTCGCCCGAGACCGCCCGGGTCGACGGTCCGCAGGCGATCCTCCCCGACGAGTTCGCCACGCTCATGGATCAGGTGCGGGCGGTGGCGGGCGCACTCGGTCGGGAGGTCTAGGGCCACCAAGATCGTTACCCGTCACCCGTTACCGGTCCCGGGCGGAGCAGCAACGACGTCATGGCGGGTAACGGGTAACGGGCAACGGGCAACGGCGTCACCCTCTCCCATAGAACACCCGCTCCATCACCCTTCGGGCGCGTCTGGTCACCTTTCGGTACTCCTCGCGGAGGGCGGCCCGTGGGTCCAGCTCGTACCCCAGGGACCGCGCCAGGCGGGCGGCTTCCTCGGGGTCGGTCGGCAGAGAGTCGCGGGATCGTCCCGCCCGCAAGAAGAGGCGGTTGCGCACCGCCGCACAGAACCGATACGCCTGGGCAAGGGCGGAGCGGTCGTCTTTCGACAAGAGGCCGGCCGCGGCGAGGGCGTCGAGGCCCTCGAGGGTCGACGGGGTCCGCACCGAAGGGTGCGCCGAGCCGTGCTTCATCTGCAGCAATTGGACCGTCCACTCGACGTCAGACATGCTCCCGCGGCCGAGCTTCATGTGGAAGTCGGGGTCTTCGCCCATGGGGATTCGCTCACGCTCCACCCGAGCCTTCATGGCCCGGATCTGCCGGCGCTGCTCCTCGGTGAGCCCCTCGGGATGGGCGAAGCGCGAGGCGCGCGCCACGAACTCCGCGCCCAGGAGCTCGTCGCCGACGGCGGGTCGGGCGCGGAGGAGCGACTGAAACTCCCAGGTCTCGGCCCAGCGCTCCCAGTACGCCTCGTAAGAATCCAGCGATCGGGCGATCACACCGCGTTTGCCCTCGGGACGAAGATCGAGGTCGATGTCGAACGCGGGGAGGTCGAGGGAGGAGTGCCCGGCGGTGGCCACGAGGATCTCGGCGACCCGAGCCGCAGCCTGCTCATCGTCCGGAGAGCTCGTCGAGCGGTAGACGATGAGGGCGTCGAGGTCGCTGGCGTAGTTCAGCTCACGGCCTCCCCATTTCCCCATCGCGATCACGGCCATGGGTGGTACCGCAGCGCCGGGAGCGTCGAGGGCGGCCGCCAGAGCGGCGGCCACCACCGCGTCCGCGGTGTCCGCCAGCCGGTGCCCCACCTCCCGGTCGTCGGCGATCCCGGCGATGTCGGCGGCGGAGATCTCGAGGAGACGCTCGGCGCCGAAGCGATGCAGGGCTTCGGCGCGGGATTCGGGATCATCGCGTACCGAGACCCGCGATTGGGCCTCCTCGGCCAGCGACTCGCGACCGGCGGAGGCCGCCAGGACGCCGTCGTCGCCGATGCGGGGGAGGGTCGGCGGCAGTCGATCGATGAGGCGGCCCGCCAGGCGGGAGGTGCCCAGCAGAAGGCATAGCCGCTCGGCGGTCGCCGGGTTGTCCCGCAGCACCGGCACCACACTGTCGTGAGACCCCGCGCTGGTGACCAGCAGCCGCAGCTGGGCGAGGCCGAGGTCGGGATCGGGTGACTCCGACAGCCACCCCATCATCAGCGGGAGAAGCTGTTGCATCAGCCGGCTTCGCCGGGAAAGGCCCGCGGTCAGGTCGCCGAGGGCGGCCCGGGTGGCGGCCGAGTCGGTGAAGCCGAACGCCGCCGCCTGCCGATCGGCCCTGGCGTCGGTGCCGGAGGCTGCCGCGAAGGCCTCGAGCAGGGGCCGGTAGAACAGGCGCTCGTGGATCGTCCTCACGATCGACCGCTGGTCGACCAGCCTCCGTTCGAACCGCTCCAGGGCGGTGCCGTCGGCGTCGTCGCGCAATCCCAACGCCTTGGCCACCCGTGTCCGACCGGCGCTGTCCGAGGGGAGCGTGTGGGTCTGGCGGAGGTCGTACAACTGCAGGCGGTGCT
>JAUYIV010000201.1 GCA_030688105.1 Actinomycetota bacterium
ACCAACCCGACATCGCGCATCTCCAGAGCTGCCAACTGGCGGATCATGTCGCGCTCGCCTCGGAGTACGGCGCCCACCGGGTCATCGGTGATCCGGGCCAACGCCGGCAGCGGCTGGTTCGCCATGGCTCGCCACGCGAACAGATCCTCGTCGGCCTCGCTGTCGATGAACGCCTGGCCAGCGGTGGCCTCACGGATGAAACGAAGGCGACGCGGCAGGTAGAACGCGGCGACCACCAGGATCGGGATCGCACCGATGCTCAGACCAAGCCAGAGCGCGAGTCGCTCGACAGCCGCCACCTCCGCTCTCCCTGCCGCGGCCAGCGACTGCGAGGCCTCCGAGGCCTTGGCGAACGGTGCCGACGCCCCGTCGCCGACCAGCGGGATGCCGCTGAGGACATCACCGGCCTCGGTCATGGAGTCCCCCAGGTTCGTCGCCGACCGATCGATCCGGTGGCCCGGATCGGCCAGCGCCATCGTGCCGCCGTGGACGCTGGTGCCGATCGCGACCCAGGAGAGGATCCAGACCAGGAACAGCAGGTCGACCAGGATCTGACGGATTCGGCGCGCGGGGGTGTCGGCGAACAGCTTCATCGGACCATCCGAACACATCCCGCGGCCGATCTGGCAGCACCGCGGAGGCGGAAGTCACATGCCTCCGCTCCCCCATGGCTGCGTGTCCCCGGCGGTATCGGGTACCGCTCTGTTCGACGGCGTCAGGCATCCGTGCTTGAGTCGCACCCGACCAACAAGCAACGAAGGGAACACCCGTGGCTCGCAAGAACCCGCTGGGCAAGATCAAGGACGTCGCCGCAGGAACGGTGAAGGCCCCGGTGGCCGCAGCGGGATCTGCGGTGGGCCTGGCAAGGCATGCCGCCTCTGCGGGTGGCCACGCGACCAAGAGCGCCGCAGGCAAGGCCGCGGGTGCGGTCACCTCGCTGGTCGGAGGGCGGGTGAAAGGCTCCGACGCTGCGAGGCCTGCGCCCCCGGAGCAGGCCTCGCAGCCGGCGTCGCAGTCGTCGGCCCCGACGCCGACAGGTGCGATTCAGGACGCCGCGCCGAAGCCCGCCAAGAAGACGGCCACGAAGAAGACGGCTGCCAAGGCGAAGAAGTCGACCAGCCAGCCCGAGCCCATGAACGTCACAGAGGAGCTCGGTCTCGACCCGGCTCCGGTGGATCGACCCAAAGCCAAGAAGTCGCCCGCGAAGAAGCCCGCGACGAAGATCGATGCCGCCGCCGACCCCAACGATGTGGACGCCACGCCGGCTGACCTGGCCAAGGCCGTGTCCAAGGAGACGCCGACCGACGCCACGCCTGCGAAGTAGCCACCACTACCCCCGAGCCCAGGCCGTCTTCCTGCCTCCGGCCTCGGCGGTCCCTCACCGGCGGCGCTTCTCGATCGTCTCGGCGATGCTCTTGATCCTGCGCAGCCTGGCATCCCACGTGTCGCCCACCGCTTTGAGCTGCGCCACCGCCCGACCGAACTGAGCCCCGTCGAGTCGATAGAGCCTCTCCCGCCCGACCGGCGTCACGGTGACCAGCCCGACGTTGTCCAGCACCACCAGGTGCTTGGCGACGGCCTGACGAGTCACCGGCAGCCGCTCGCTCAGCGACGTCGCGGTCCCCTGGCCATCGGCGAGCAGCAGATCGAGCACTCTGCGCCGTGTCGGGTCTCCGATCGCCGACCAGAGATCGTCATCGACCGCGACGCTCAACGCGCCGCTGCCAGGCTCGCGGCGTACTCAGCGATGCGTGGGACGAAGGTGGCCCAGCCGTTGACGTTCTCCTCGTACCTCTGCCGGAGCACGGCGCTCTCCCAGCCCCGCTCGCGGAATCCGGTCTCGGTGAGCCGGAGCCGTGTGCCATCGCCGGCCGGCTCCAGGTCGAAGGTGACCAGCATGGAGTTGCCGTCCACCGGGGTCTCCCCCGCCGAGTAGGTCCAGCGGAAGCTGAACAACCGGGGCGGCTCGGCCACCACCACGGTGACCGGCGTGACGTGTGCCCGAGGGTTGTCACCGTCGGCCCAGACCAGCTCCCCGGTCGCGCCGGCTCTCGGCTCGACGTCCGATCCGGCCTCCCACCACTCCCGGATGTGCTCGGGTCGACTGACGACCTCGAAGACCACCTCCGGCGACGCGTCGATGTGGATCTCTCGTTCGATGCTTGCGTACTCCACGAAACTCTCCTTCACGCGCAATGATTGGTTGCACTTCAGGCTAGCGCCCTGGCCGACCAAACGCAACCACAGGTTGCAATAGATCAGATGCTTGCCTTGCCTCACGTGGCAGGCGCGAAGGCGCCGTCGTCGTTCAGCACAGGCACGACGTCCGACGAGTTCAGGTCGCCCGCCACCCCGAGGTCCGAACCGAACCCCAGGCTGACGAGTTCACGACCTCCCACACAGCTGAGCAGACGCTCCTCGATCGAGGCCTGCCCTGCGTCGAACAGATCCGCGGCCGATCGCGCCTCGGGACTCATGGCCTCGCCGAGCCCGAGGGCGACCAGGCTGGAGAGGATGGCGCCGCCACCGAGATGGTCCTCCAGCGCGGGACGCAGCGAGTCGTCCTGGCTCCACCGCTCGCCCGCAGCAACAACCGCCACGCAACGAGCGCATGGGCTCACCATGGGTGCGAGCCACCTGGCCACCGCCTCGGCGTTGCGGAGACAGCCCACCGCAACGGTGGCGCCACCACGCTGGAG